>NZ_JBGCCT010000014.1 GCF_041260665.1 Catenulispora sp. GP43
CCGCCACCACACCCCACCCACCATCCGGCACCACCCAGCCACAGCAACAAGATCAAACTAAGCTACGTGGCATTGCCGCCGGAGGCGCCCTTGACCTTGACTGTGGCTCTTGACTGTGGCAATAAACCCGACCACCTGCCCACACCACCGCCGCCCCCGCCCAACCCGACACACCACCGAGCCGCGCCACCAACGAATCCCGCAAACCATCCGCGAAGCCGTAAAAAGTCTCTAAACCACAAAACAAACCGCACCTGCCTACCCGCCCACCCACACACCAGTCAGAAGCGCCACAAAGTCACGGCCTTAACACCAGCGCGTCAAGTGGCCGTAATCCGTGGTAGGTAGGGATTCCGTCAGAGTCGGCTTCTATGCTCCCTGGTCATGGACATCGAAACATGGTGGAGCATCATCGAGCAGGCTCGCGCCTCGGTCGGCGATCGGGCCGACGACCGGGACCCACCTGACGACCCGTTGCCCGCCGCGCTGGTCGACACGCTCGCCACGCTGGAGCCGGCCGACATCATCGACTTCTGGGTGAAACACGTCGAGTTGACGGACTCCGCGGAGCGGTATCCGCTGCGGTGGGCCGCCTTCCTGATCGAGGGCAGCTTCTCGAACGACGGCTTCATGGACTTCCGTGACGGGCTGATGCTGCTCGGACAGGAGACGTTCAGCCGTGCCGTGGCCGATCCCGACTCGCTGGCCGATCTGCCGGTGGTCGTCAAGATGGGCCGCGACGAGGGTGGCTGGATCGGTTTCGAGTCGCTGGCTTACCCGATCAAGGACGCTTATCGAAAGGTCCGGGGCGAGACCGACACGTTCAATGCGGCGTTGGAGGCCGCAGCCAAAGGTATGACGCGTCCCGAACTGCCGAGCGGCGACAACTGGGATCCGGAGGACGACGACGCGATGCGGCACCACCTTCCCCGCCTCGCGGCCCTCTTCCTGGACTGAGAGAAGGCGAGAGGCAGATCCTGGAAGCGGCCACGTCCGGGCATCGCCAAAAACTCGGTGGCGGCAGCCCTCGAAGAGATCGTCGACACGGTCTTCCTTCCCCCTGGTGCGCTGAGTGCGGCAGCACCGAACCGCGCACGACGTCCCCCTGGGACAAACCACGGTAACTCCCGAGCTCATCAATATGGCGCTCGGCGAGGTGGTCATCACGGCGGTGGATGCCGTGCTGGGGCCGTCGAGCTGACGTCCGCGGCGAGCCGGTGCCACACCGCGAATACCCATGGGACGCCGAGCAGCAGTACGAGGACCACACCGAGCAGTACGGGTGCCGGCCGCGCGGCAGCCAGGGCGAGGCACGCGAGTGCCACGGCGCCGCAAAGCCTGGCAAGCGTCCGGTAGAAGTTGCGGTCGTCCCGCCAGGCCTGCAGGCTTGCGGCGACCAGCATGGTCGCGCAGAGCGCGATGGCGGTGCCCGCGCACAAGACCCATGCTGTCGCCGCCGGAGTGCGACCATCATGTGCGTGCGCGATCAGGCTGACCATCGCGGTGCCCATAGCGGCGATGGCGGCGGTGAGGGGCAGGTGGGCCAGCAGCCATTGCAGGTTCGCCCGCGAAGTCGATCTCGGCTCGCGGTGTCCGGCGAAGTCGAAGTAGGTCCACCAGGCGCCGAAGCCGACCACGACGGCGACCAGGCCGACGGTGAGGGTGAGTGCGCTGATCGGGCGGTTGGACAGGCCGCCGGCCACGTTCGTGAGCGTTTCGCCGAGCACGATGATCGTGATGAGCCCGAACCGTTCGATGAGCGCGTCGGTGATGGTCAGGGCGGAGGCCTCCTCGGGCAGCGCGGTGATGGCCAGGGCGCCGAACGCGGTCAGGTACGCGATATCGATCAGGCCCCAGGACCACACGCGGGCGCCGGGCGGCAGGAGGGCGGACCCGGCCAGCAGTACGGCGCACGCCGCCGTGGCGGACACGAACAGCAGGCTGGACCGGCGGTATTCGGGGCTGTCGCCCCGGCCGGCCAGCAGCCAGAGCATCGCCAGCACGGCGAATAGCGCTGCCGAGGCGATGGCGAAGCCCGCGCCGCGCGCGCCGCTCGCGTCCGGGATCATGGCGCCCATGGTGACCAGGAGCAGGATCTGGAGCAGGAACGTGCTGCGGGCGCGGGCGTCCTCGTGGCCGTGGAGCTCGTGGTGGAGGCTGCCGTTGACCCAGGCGATCCACACGAGTGTGAACACCGCGGTGAACTCGCCGAGTCTGCCCCAGGTCAGGTGCCCGGCGAGGTGGTGGGCGGCCTGGGCGACCAGCACGACCACGGCGAGGTCGTAGAAGAGTTCGAGTGGTCCGACCACGCGGTCGCGGGGCTGCTCGCCGTGGGGACGGGGCGGCTGCCAGAGATGGCGGCGTAGCAGGGCCCAGCGCTCTCGGGGTGTCATGGCTTGGTTCGGTGATCAGGGTGTGGACGGCCGCGTTTCGGTCCAGTCGACCATCAGGCGGCGCTCGGCGAACAGCCAGTCGCCGTCCCGCTTGACGAACGCGTCAAGGTAGCGGATGGAAGCGATCATCAGCGTGCGCGATCCGTCGTCGGCGACTGTGAGGTGGTGGGCGATGCAGTAGCTCTCCCCGGTCGCCCGCTCACCGTCCAGGACGACCGTGCTCTGACCATTGAAGTGGGTCGTCGCCGTGTAGGCGTTGAGCGCGTCGAACACCGGCGCCAGCGACTCGCGGCCGTGCAGCTCCTGGGTCGGCTCCCCGGACCTGGCGTCCATGAACACCAGGAAGCGGGTGTCCTCGGTGAACAACGCCATCTGACCCTTGGCATCGCGCCGGTCCGCGCAGTGCGCGTAGGCGTCGAACAGCTCACGGATGGCCAGTCGGTCGGCGGCCTCCTGAGGTGAGATCGTGGCGTGGGCCGTCATGGCAGTTCCCTCTCGTCGGAATCCGCAGGCCTATTTGACGTCTGTATAGCATCAGGAGTCGTGACGTTTCGCAACCGCGCTGGAGGCACCGGGTGACAGATCGCACCGACCCCCGGATCACCCGGACGGTCCACGCCCTGGAGCAGGCGATCGTCGAGCTCGCCGCGCACCAGCCGGTTTCGCGGATCTCCGTAGCGGCCCTCGCCGACCGGGCCGGGGTGACCCGGGCCACGTTCTACAACCGCTACGACAGCCCCCTGGACCTGCTCATCCAGGTCCTCCACGCGGACCTGGACCGCGGCCATCGCCGGGAGCAGGAGCTGCGGGCCGAGGGCACACACTCGGCCGCCGAGATGCTAAGGCTCACCACCGCGGAGGTCGCCGAGCACGTCGAGCGGTTCCGGACCGTCTACCGCCAGGCCCTCCAAGACCCGGCAGATCGCGGGGTGTCCGAGGCCCTGGTCCGGCACTTCGCCGACTACGCCATGGCGTTCATGGCGCGGTCGGCCGATCCGGGAGTGCCTCGCGCGAATCAGGGGGTTGTCGCTGCCTTCATGGCCCACGGCTTCGCCGGAGCCATCGCCGCCTGGCTCGGCGACGACACCGTGACGAAAGCGGATCTGGTCGACGCCGCGGTGGCCTGCGCGCCGTCCTGGTGGACGTAACCCCCACTCTTTCCTGTCGTGGCTCAGCCCCTCCACGAAGGGAACCATCGATGACTCGTATACGTCTGCGGCTCTTCGCACGGTGAGTTTGAGACTTTGAAATGGACCCATTAAGGCGCGTCTTCCAACCGGCTTGGTCATCGCAACGTCCCCTATTCAGGTGTTGCGAACCGTCCGGGCGCCGCACTTCGCCTTCCACGCGTCCAATCTGCGCATGTTCGACACCGGCGACAAGTTCGGCACCGTCACCGTGCTCGCGGGCACGATCGTCCTGGCCGCGCTCCTCCTCATTCCGACGAGGACGGTGAACCCGCTTGGAGACCTCTTTGGCGAAAGCGCGTGTTGAAGACCTGCTGCTCAGGCCTGCATCGTGACTTCATAGGTTTCCAGGCGCTGTGCCGTGAGTCCCGCCGTCGCCGGGTTGTGCTGCTCACGGATGCCCGACGGTCCTGCTGCGGCGGTGACCGCATCCATCTGCTCGCGGGTCTCCCACAGCGAGATGATGACGAGCTTGCCGGTCTCAGCGTCGGTGAGCAGGTAATAGCCTTTGAAACCGGGCATCTGGCGGGCGCCGGGCAACTGCTGCTCGGCAATACGGATGGCGCCGTCGAACCCGTCGGCTCCAGCCTTGGCTGTGATCACGCGCGCGAACATTGCTCTCCTTCGGGCTTACAACGGAACTGCTGACTCTTGCCAACTGGTTCCTGGTCGGTTGCGGCAACCGGACCCGCGCATACCCAGGCTACGCGGCAGGCATGCCGCAGCGTCGCGCACTGGCCCGCAGGCAGCCCGATCACATCCGCCGCACACCCGTCACCCGACGCTCCTGGGCGGCCTGTGGTCAGCGCGGCTGTGCGGGCCCTGCGGCCGTCGGCGGCCGGTCATCGGGGACGTGGCCGTCTCGGTCGATGGCGCGCGTGATGCGGCCGCCGATGTCGCGCAGCTGGCGCGTCTGCGGCTTCGTCAGTTGGTCGAACACCAGCCGGCGCACCTCCTCGATATGGCCGGGCGCGGCCTCCACGACCTTCGTCCAGCCGTCGTCGGTCATGATCGCCAGCGTGTAACGGCCATCCGCCGGATCGGGAGTGCGGCGCACCCAGCCGCGCTGCTCCATGCGCGCGACCACTTGAGACAGCCGGGGAAGCGAGCCCTCGGCCTGCGCCGCCAACGTACTCATCCGCCGGGTGCGATCAGGCGCCTCTGACAGCAGAGCCAGCACCTGGTACTCGAAGTGGGAGATCCCGGCGTCTCGGCGCAGCTGGGCGTCGAGCGCGGCCGACAGCCGGTTCAGGACGCCGGCCAGGGCCAGCCACGCCTGCCTCTCATCAGGGTCGAGCCAGCGCGGCTCGGGCGGGGCGTTCACCTGTACAGGTTAACAGTTGAAGTGATCCGACCCTGGAATGACTTGCAGCGTGAAGTGAAGCAGAGCTAGAGTCAATTAAAGCTTTAAGTCAGACACCGGTCGGGTACAGGCTGAACCCTTTCCTCAACCAGCAGAAGAAGGCATCACCGATGCAGCACGCCAACAAGCAGGAGCCCACAAGGCGGACGATACTCCGCGCCGGAGCGGCAGCCGGGACGGCCACAGGCCTGAGCGCCGCCGGTATCCCCGGGGCCCGGGCGGCGAACGCCACGACGACCTCGGCACCCGGCGAATCACGCAAGCCACCGCCCTATCCGCCCGATGTCACGGACACCTCACGCTGCACCCCGGAGGTCGCAGCGCTCTTCCACCGCATCTTCACCGCCAAAAGCGAACACGACACCGCCGCGTTCATGGCCCACTTCTCAAGAACGAACACCTCTTACAGCGACGCCTGCCTGGGCGTGGTCATGTCCGGCTGGCAAACGATCAACACCGAGTTCACCTCGATCTTCACGAGCGCACCGACCGACGCGATCGCCTACCCGCTGACCATCGTCGGCGACACGGACAGCGCGACGGTCGAATTCGTGGACTCCCCCGGGTTCTTCGGCCAGGAGATCCGCGCCCTGTCCTCGGTCACCTTCGACCGCGACCGGAAGATCACCCGCTGGGTCGACTACTGGGACCGTCGCAGTTCCCTGTTCCCCAGCCCCGACGCCAGCGCCTACCCGGCCGACTTCAACGATTCCGAGCAGAACGCCGACCCCGCCGTCGTGCACGCCGCCACCCGGCTCCAATCCGCTTTCGCAGCCGGCGACGCCGCCGCAGCCGCCGCTCTGATGTCCGTCGACGTCGTCCATGAAGACATGGCCGCCCACACTGAAGTCCGCGGACAGGCCCAGGTCCAGCGCTACTACACGCGGGCACTCCGACATCTGCCCTACGGCCCGGGCGCCGCGCTGCTCCACACCGAGGGCAGCCGCCAAGGCGGCGGCTACGAGTGGTCGACGTCACCGGCCGTCGCGCCGGGGCGTCGCGGCCACACCGCCATCGGGCTCGACGCCGTCGGCAGGATCAACCACCTGATCACCGTCTACGACTCCAGCCTGCTGAGTTACCCCGCCTATCTATCCCTCGTCGGCCTCGCAGCCGAGGCACCCCTGTCCTGAACACAGCAGCAACCACTACCGACCACAAGGATCTGATCATGCCCGTTGACACTCAGCACCGCCCCGAGAACGAGCCACGGAAGATGGCCGCGGTCGTCCTCCAAACCGGCGGGCCGCCGGCGCAGTCGGTGACCTGTCGTACCGCACCGATACCCGAGCCCGCTCCCGGTGAAGCACTCGTCGAAGTGCACGCGGCCGCGGTGAACCCGCTCGACGTCGCCAACGCCGCGGGCTGGCTCGGCACACCGCTGCCGGTGATCCCCGGCGTCGACTTCGCCGGCGTCGTCGTCTCAGACGGCGACCACAAGGGGCACCAGGTGTGGGGCAGCGGTCCGGCATTGGGGATGACGCGGCCCGGCACCCACGCACGCTTCGTCGCCCTTCCCGAGACCTGGCTGTCCCGCAAACCGGTGAACCTGACGATGGCCGAGGCCGGCGCGGTCGGCCGGTCCCACCTCACCGCCTTCGAGACGGTCATCAACATCATGGAGCTGATACCCGGAGAGACGATCCTCATCACCGGCGGAGCGGGCATGGTCGGCCAGGCCGCCGCCGCGATCGCCCGCTGGCGCGGCGCAGAACCGATCATCGCCGACCGCCGCCGGCCCGACGGCGTGGAGCACTTCATCGACACCAGCTCCGGCGACCTCCGCGAGGCGGTGCTCGACATCACCGACGGACGCGGCACCGACCTAGTCCTGGACACGGTCGGCGGCGCACTGTTCGAACCGGCGCTGCGCAGCCTCCGCTTCGGTGGCCGGATGGTCGGCATCTTCAGCGCCCCCGAGCCGCGGATCGACTTCTCACCGGCCGAGATCTACAACCGGCAGCTGCGCGTCACGGGACTGGCCAGCGTGTTCCTGGACGGGGCCCACGTCGCAGGCGTCTTCGACCAGCTACGTCCGCTCTTCGAGCGCGGCATCCTCGCTCCCCCGGCAGTGAAGACCTGGCAACTGGAGGACAGCGCCGAGGCCTACCAGACGGTCAGTGACGGCTCGGCCGGGATCAAGCAGGTTCTGCTGCCGAGCGGCGGCTGAGCGCGACAGGCTGCCGGTTCGCCGTCGGCCGCGGTGTATCGCGGCCGACTGCGAACCCTGCTGCCTGCCCTGTCCTGGTCAGAAATTTCAGCCCGTTCAGCACGTTCAGCCCCGAGCAGATGAGACCGAGCGGGCGTAGTCGTTGGGGGTGCGACCGTAGCGCTTCTTGAAGGTCCGGATGAAGTGGCTGCTGTCAGCGAACTGCCAGTACGCGGCGAGCTCTGAGATGCTCAGCCGGCTGGCCGACGGTGCGGTCAGGGCGAGCCGGGCTTCCTCCAGGCGCCGCTCGCGGATATAGGAGACCACTGATTCCCCGGCTACGGCGAACGCCCGCTGCAGAGTGCGCACCGAGACGTTGAGCTCGCGCGCCAGCACCACCGCCGACAGCTCGGGATCGGCGAGCCGGCGGTCCGCGAGGTCTTTCGCGGCTTGTGCCAGGGCGGGGGCGAGTACGGGTTCGGCGTCGTCGAACCGGCGCCGGGCCACCGCTTTGGTCAGTTCGATGAGCGTGCTGTGGGCCGCTTGCACGCCGGCCGGGGTGAGGTCGGGCATCGTCAGCCGGACCATGTTCGTGTGGGCCGTCAGCAGGCGTAGTTCGGCTGAGTTGCTCGCGCCGGTGAGGACCCGCCCGCCGAGCAGCGGCTTGAGTAGGGCCGCGGGAAGGACCAGGACCGTCGCCGCCGTATCGGGCACCGTCTGGAAGTGCGACGGCCGCCCGACATGCTTCAGCAGGAACTGCCCGGCCGATATCGTGCGCTCGCCGCGGTCGTGCGGGCCGCCCAGGGTCCAGGCGCCGCGTTGCACGACGTACAGCCGCACCACGTCCTCCGAGCTGGTGAGCGGACCGTCGGTCCGGATCGCCGACGCGCCGTGCAGGTCGGTGATCGCCACGTCGTCGACCCGGGTGGCGCGGTGCTTGACGCGGAAGTCGGCGGTCGTGGCCGGGGTGAAGGTCGGCAGGGGGACACCGTCGCCGAACTCCGCCTCCCAGCCGCGGCGGAAGTCATGGAAAGCTCGCGACTCAACGGCGTCCGTATCCACTCGACCTCCCCCTCTCGCGGCCCGCCCCGGACCCACATCCGGTGGCGCCGATGTTCTGTTTGGACGGCGCTGTGGTTCAAGCGTGCGCATCTCCAGTCTTCCTAGGCTCGGTCGTGGGGGCAATCCCCAGTTCAGGACCGATGTGCAGGACAGACGGGAGCTTTCATGAATCAGCAGAACACCGGCCGCGTGGCCGTCGTCACGGGCGCCGGCACCGGGATCGGGGCAGCGACCGCGCACCGGTTCGCCGCCGACGGATACACCGTCGTGCTCGTCGGCCGCACCGAGGCCACTCTGAAGCAAACCGCACAGACGGCTCCAGACGGAGCAGACCTGCATCCGTGGGTCGCAGACGTCTCGGACCTGGCGGCCGTCACGGCGGCGATGGACGGCGTGGCCGAGCGGTTCGGACGCCTGGACGTGCTGGTCAACAACGCCGGCATCGCGATCCCGGGCACCGCCGACCAGACCGACCTGGACAGCTACCGCGCCATGGTCGCCACCAACATCGACGGCGTCTTCTTCGCTTCGCGTGCCGCGCTGCCCCATCTACAGACGGTCGGCGGCTGCATCGTCAACGTCGGATCGGTGGCCGGGCTGCGCGGCGAATGGAACCAGGCGGTCTACAACATGACCAAAGGCGCGGTGACCAACCTGACCAACTCGATGGCCCTGGACCACGGCCGCCGGATCCGGGTCAACGCCGTCCACCCCGGAGTCACCCTCAGCAAGCAGATGTTCCGTGACGCACTCGCCGAGGGCGCTCCGCTGCACCGGCGCTTCGCCGACCGCGTCCCGATGGGCCGGGCTGCCGAACCGGCCGAGATCGCCGCGGTCATCGCGTTCCTCGCCGGTCCGGACGCCGCCTACGTCAACGGGGCGCACATCCCCGTGGACGGCGGTCTGACCGCATCCGACGGCCAGGCCAACCTGTACGCCGCCGAAGGCTGACACGGAAGGCGGACTGGCATGAACACTCAGGCAGCCAACACCGAGCTCATGCGGTACTTCGTCGAGCAGGTGCAGCAGAAGGGCCGGTTGGAGCTGATCGACCGGCTCGTCCATCCCGACTTCCGCAACCACACTGTCGAGCCGGGTCAGGCCGCCGACCGCGCCGGGATCGGCGAGACCGTGGCAGCCATGCACCAGGCGTTCTCCGACCTGTGAGTCGAGATCCTGCATTGCCTCGGGGACGGCGATCTCGTGGCCACCCACAAGATTTTCCGCGGCCGCCACACCGGGACGTGGTTCGGCCTGCCGCCCTCGGGCAACGCGGTTGAGTTCCGGGTCATGGACCTGGTCCGGTTCCAGGACGGGCTCTGGGTCGAGCACTGGGCCGTCGCCGACGGGGTGACCTTGTTGCGCCAGGCCGGCGCGCTGGGCTGACGCGCTGGGCTGACGCGCTGACGGCCCCGATCAAGTCACTGAAATCCAGAACCTGTGAAGGAGAGCTCCATGAGCATCACCAAGATCCACTCCGTGGCCGTCGAGCGAATCGGCCCTGTCGAGGTGACCGTCGCCGAGTACGGTTCCGGCCAGCCGTTCCTGCTGCTGCACGGCGGCGCCGGGCCGCAGTCCGTCGCCGGCTTCGCCGAGAAGTTCGCCGCCACGCACCGGGTGCGCGTCCTCACGCCGACGCATCCCGGATTCGGCGGCACCGCGCGACCGGACACCCTCGCCACCATCCCAGGACTGGCCGCGCTCTACCAGGGCCTGATCGACCAGCTGGACCTGGCCGACGTGACCGTCGTCGGCAACTCGCTCGGCGGCTGGATCGCCGCGGAGATCGCGCTGCTGAAATCACCGAGGGTCAGCGGCATCGTCCTGATCGACGCCGTCGGAATCGAGGTGGCCGGCCATCCGGTCACGGACTTCTTCGCCCTGACCATGGACGAGGTCTTCACGCGCAGCTTCCACAACCCCGACAGGTTCCGCATCGACCCGGCGACCCTGCCCCCGGCCGCGCAGGCGATCGCCGCCGGCAACCGGGCCGCGATCGCCGCGTACGCCGGCTCCGGCATGACCGACCCGGCTCTTGTCGGGCGGCTCGGGACGCTGGAGATCCCCACGCTCGTGCTGTGGGGCGACAGCGACGGGATGGTCGACGTCGACTACGGACGTGCCTACGCCGCCGCGATCCCGATGGCCCAGTTCCAACTGCTGCCCGACACCGGCCACTCCCCGCAGCTGGAGACCCCCGACCAGGTCATCGCCGCGATCTGGGACAGCGCGGACACGGACTTCTCCGCCTTCGCACGCTAAGGACCACGACCATGCCCAAGACCGCAGTCACCCGCATCACCCATAGCTGCCACCTGATAGAGGTCGGCGGCCGGACTTTCCTGACAGACCCCTGGTTCAGCACCAGTCCCGGCTACTACCAGGGCGAGCCGATCGCCATAGACATCCCCGACCTGCCGAAGCTCGACGGCGTGCTGATCAGCCACGAGCACTACGACCACTGCGACCTGGACGCCTTCGCCGCCTACCGCGACCGCTCGGTGCCGCTGTTCGTCGCCGAGACCGTCGTGCCGCTGGCCCGCGCGCACGGTTTCACGAACGTCACCGCTCTTGCCCCGTGGGAGCAGGCGGAAGTCGGCAACGTCAGCATCACCGCCGCCCCCGGCAAGCACGGCGTCTACGAGGTCACGTTCGTCCTGCGGGCCGGCTCCGAGGCGGTGTACTTCGCCGGCGACACCATGCTCATCCCCGAACTCGCCGAGATTCCCAAGCGGCTCGGCCACATCTCGCTGGCCCTGCTGCCCACGAACGGCCTGCACATCCGCCCTGCCAACAACAAGCAGGTCGTGATGAACGCCGACGAGGCGGCCGAACTGACCGCGATCCTCAAGCCCGAGCTGGCCGTGCCGCACCACTACGCCTTCACCAAGGGCTTCCTCGGCGACCGGCTCATCACCAGCAGCGACAAGAACCCGCGGCACTACCGGGACGCGACCGGCGACCTGGCTCCCGAAACCACCGTTCGCATCGTCGAACCCGGCATCCGAATCGAGCTGTAGACCATGACTGTCACCGCGACCGACACCGAGGACTTCCTCACCGCGACCCTGCACCACGGCAACCTGCAGGTCGACACCGACGACCCGAACCCCCGCCCGATGATCGCCGTTCTGGACGCCAAGCCCGGCCTGGCCGACGCCTTCCGCGAGCGCATCGTCGAGCTGATCCGCGCCGTGCGCCAGGAGCCGGGCTGCGTCACCTTCACGGGGTATGAGGCCCGCGACATACCCGGCCGGTTCTATCTCTACGAGGTCTACGCCGACTCCGCCGCGTTCGCCACGCACCTGAAGACCGACCACGTCCACGCCTTCATCTCCGCCATCCCCGACCTGAGTACCAGCGGGCCCGGCAGCATCTTCCAGCTCGACGAAATCCCGATCCCCGGGGCATCGGCCACGTGGAGCACGCAGTATTCCGCCGACACCGGTGTGTCGCCGGAGGCGGTGTGGGCAACACTCCGCGACGAGCGCACCGGCGCCGCGGCCGCCGGCGGCAACACCTACGTGATCCACGGTCCGTTCGCCGTCGGCACCGAGCTCTCGGTGACCCCGGCCGGCTCGGATGAAGCCCTGACCTCCACCATCGTGGAGCTCACCGACGGCCGCGCCTACGCCGACCGCACCGAGTTCAACGGCCTGCTCCTCACCGACCGCCACGAACTCACCCCGATCGAAGGCGGCGGTACCCGCGTCACCCACCAGCTCATCATCGGCGGCCCGGCCGCCCAGACCGTAGGACCGAACCTCGGCCCGCAGATCAGCGAGGACTACCCGGACGTCATGCGGGAGCTCATCGCCGCCGCCGCTAAGCGGTAGAGCGATAGACCACGCGAACCGCGAACCCTGGGGGCCGAAGCCGTAGGCGGTGCCGTCGGCCTGGCCTCCAGCCTCCAGTCTTTCTCGAGTCTCCCGCGATCAGGAGCGCATCGAATGATCGAGCAACTCGCCCCGCTCGCCGACGTCCCGGCAGCGTCCCGCCGCCGATGGCGACCGGTTCGGGACCAGACGTATCCTGCTGCTCGCGATCGGCTTGTTCACCGCGGCATCAGTGCTCTGCGGCCTGGCCGGCAACCTCGGCGAACTCGTGGCCTTCCCCGTCCTGCAAGGCGCCGGCAGCGGCATGATGACGCCGGTCGGCATGGCCATGCTCTACCGCGCGTTCCCGCCGCACGAGCGACTGCGCGCCGCCTCGATCCTCACCATCCCCACCGCGGTGGCCCCGGCCCTCGGCCCGGTCCTGGGCGGCGCACTGGTCACCGGTCTGTCCTGGCGCTGGGTGTTCTTCGTCAACCTCTTCATCGGCGCGGGCGCCTTCGTGTTCGGCCTGCTCTTCCTGGCCGAGCAGCGCCAACCGCGACCCGGCCGTTTCGACGTGGGCGGGTTCGTGTTGTCAGGCGCGGGATTCGCCGCCGTGATGTACGGCATCAGCCAAGGCCCCCGCGCGGGCTGGACGCATCCGCGGATCACCGGCAGCATCGCCGCGGGTACCGCGGTCCTGGCCGTGCTGGTACGGGTCGAGCTGCGCTCCGGCGCGCCACTGCTGAAGCTGCGTCTACTCGGCAACCGGCTGTTCCGCTCGATGACCACGGCGATGGCCATCGGGATGGCCGCGTTCCTCGGCGCGCTGTTCGTCGTCCCGCTGTTCTTCCAGCTCGGCCTCTCGCCGATCACCTGCGGCAGATCGGTCTGGCCTGACCCGCGCGCACTCGTCCTCAAGCAGGTCACAGATGGTACAGATCGATCGCGTTGCCGCGCATGATCATCGTGGCCAGCCGGTCGACGTCGCCAGCGCGGATGACTCGGTCGCGCAGCATGTCGGTGAGCGCCAAAGCGATGGCCTCTCGCGCGGTGCGATCCAGCAGCCACGCCTTTTCCTCCCAGCCGTGCAGGAAGTTCGACCGTGGCTCGGTGCTGGACATGAAGGCGTGTGCGGTGTCGCTGAAGGCGTCGGTGCCGTAGAGGATCTTCTCAGGGAACCACTCGAGTGCGTCTCGTACGATGCCGGCGAGGTTGCGCGCATAGAGGTGCACTGAGGATCCGGAGATGTCGAGGAAGACGTTCGGTTGGGAGAGGGAAGCTACGGCCTCTTTAGCGAACGGCCAGCCGGCGTGCAGCATCAGGAACCGAGTGTCTGGCGCGGCGACCACGGCGGCCTCCATCAACATCGGGTTGCTGCCCTTGTTCTCAAAACGATGCCGGGGTCCTTGTCCGGTGTGCATCTGGATCGGCAGGTCCAGCTCGGCAGCCTTGGCGGCGATGATGGCGAACAGGTAGTCCTCGACGTGGCGGTGTTCATCGATCGTGATGCCGCTGTCGGAGGCACGTCGGTACAGCTCTCGCGCCAGCGATACCGGTACCTCGGCGAAGTCGATGGGCCGGTAGTAGGGCGTGTGGAACTTCAGGCCGACCGCGCCGTCGGCCTTTTGCCGGTCGAGTACGGGGGCGAGGACGGTGTGCACGTAGTCGTCGAGCGTCGGCGGCGGGCAGTGGACACCCGCCTGTCGGCAGGCCTGCGCCATCTGCTCGGCGTATCGGCTCGTGATCGGCTTCTGATCGACGGCGGGGACGGGCCACATGAGCCAGTCGTCGAAGGCCAGCCAGCGGAACCGGGGTGCCGGGAAGGACGGCTGGGGGAACGAGTCGACCGCCAGCATGGTCTCGATGGTGATCCGGTCCAGGACCCAGCTGTGGTAGTTGTCTCCTTCGGCCGCCTGGACCTGCTGCTTCTTGTCGATCAAGGTGCGCAGGTGTCCGTCGTCGAAGTCGTCGTGCTCGTAGTCCCAGAGTGCTCGCCAGGCATCGAGGTACTCCGGATTGGTTGGCCGCATGCGAACCGGCAGGGGGTGGTCGTACGGAAAGATGGGCCGGTCGCGGTCCGGCGGCGGCTCCCATTCCAGCGGAATCGGGTGCGCGTGGTCGTCGATGGCGGCGAGTTCCCGGACGAATCGGTCGATGCCGGGATCGGCGGAGCCCGGGCCGGTCACCACGGCACGACTCCGTCGTCGTCGAAGAGCTGACCGGTAGGGCCGTCGTCCGGCAGGGTCGCGAGCTTGATCGCGATCGCGGCGCCCTGTAGCGGGGTGCGGAGCCCCTGAAAGTCGGTGAGCTCCGTGGCCACGTATCCGGGGCACGCGTTGTTGATGAGGATGTCGGTGCCGGCCAGTTCCTTGACGTACTGGATGGTGACGGCGTTGAGGTACGTCTTGGTCGGCGCGTACGCCCCGCTGATCTCCCCGAGCTCGACGCCGGGTGTCGTCTGGAGAGTCAGGGAGCCGACATGGCTGGACTGGTTGACGATCCGCGGGTGCGCCGATCGGCGCAGCAGCGGCAACATCGCGTTGGTGACCCGCATCATGCCGAACACGTTCGTCTCCACCGCCACCCGGACACTGTCCAGGTCCAGCGTCGTCGGGTTCTGCGGCCAGCCGCCGGTGGCGCCGGCGTTGTTGACCAGCACGTCGAGACGGCCGACACGCTCTTCAAGCCGGTGGGCGGCGGCCGCCACGCTCGCGTCGTCGGTCACGTCGATGGGCACCGGGAACGCGTCGGCGCCGTCGGCGCGCAGTCTGGCCACCGCATCCTGCTGGCGCTCCGGATCGCGGTCGCCGATCCCGACACTCCAGCCGAGTGCGCCGAGGCCGGCCGCGATCTCGAATCCGATTCCCTGGTTCGCGCCGGTGACAAGCGCAATTGTTTGTTCGCTCATAACTCCGAGCATGTTCGCGGCTCGGCCCCGAACCAACACCATCTGGGTACGGCACCGATACCCAACGGGCATTGCCGACGGCCTGACCGTGTGCGCAACTCGTCACGGTGGATACCGCCACAGAGAAAAGCCGCCCGAACGCTCATCCGGGCGGCTTCGGCGTCCCCCGCTCTACTGGGGGTCGAGTCGCAGTGTGGTCGCCGCGGCCGTGGCTGTCACCATGGACTCGGCGCCAGCGTGGCCGTACTTGGTGCGGTAGGACCAGTTTTTCGGCGTTCCTGGACGCCGACGATCTTGCCAGCAGTGACAACCAGGCCAGAACGGTAACCGCGAACCGGTAGACGAGACGGGCCACCACGATCACACATCATCCCAGGTCGAGCCCGGTGGCCTAGGTTCAGAGGTAATACAGTCACCTGGATCCAGAGTTGGGCCGGGCAGCCAGCATTCCGGCGAGCAGCATGTCCACGGTCCATTGCCGGCGTTCCACAGGGGTTCCCGAGACTAGGTTGCCGGCTTGGGCGTGGACGTGTGGGTGGTCCTCGGGAGATGCCTCGGCGAGGGCCCTGCGCAGCTGGGCCCAGTCGGCCTCGGCGTGGGTGTCCTCGCGGCGCGCGGAGTGCTCGGCGGCTGAGGCGGTAGCGCTCTGCAACAGAATGTCCACACCCCAGGCGGCCTGCAGGTCGGGCACCCCGCCCTCAGCGAGAAGGGCGAGTAGTGCTTCCAGCAGGGCGATGTAGTTCTCGCCGGAGGGCCGGGCGGTGAGTGCGGACAGTGCAAGGGCAGGGTGGGCGTACAGAACCTGCTGGTAGCTGGTGAGCACGGCGTCCAGCCGGGTCCGCCACGGCGCCTCGGCAGGTGTGTCGTGCAGGTCGACGCGACCGATCAGCCGGTCCAGGATCGCGGCGTGCAGTTCGGCGGTGTTGGCGACGTAGACGTACAAGGACGCCGGCCCGGTGTCCAGGGCTTGGGCCAGGCGGCGCATGGTGACGCGCTGCAGTCCCTCTTGCTCCATCAGGGAAACGGCGGTGTCGATGATGCCCTCGCGGGTGAGGGCGGGCTTGGCGGGGCGCTCGCGGCGGCTCTGCGGGGGCATATGGCGATTCTAGGGCCAAACATGTTCGGAGCGAACATGTTCGTCAGTTGTTCGGCTCGCGGGCTTCGGAGATGCCGGTGAGTACGACGTCCAGCGCCCAGGAAAAGCGCGCGGTACCAGTGCCGGAGAACAGTTCCTCGTTCAGTGCGTGGACTTGTGGGAAGCGCTCGGCCTCGGCCTCGACGTAGCCCCGGTGCGCACGGCCGATCGGGTCGTTCTGCTCCCGCCGCCGGTCGTGCTCGGCGGCGATGGCCGTGACGTGCAGCATCAGCAGATCAAAACCCCACGCGGCGCGCATGCGTGACAGGCCCATACCGCGCAGGCATTCCAGGACGGCCTCGGTGAGCGCGAGGGCGTTCTCGCCGAACGGCAGGACGCCGGCCGCGAGGCGGGCCAGCCCGTCGTGCCGCAGCAGTACCTCCAGGTAGGAGGAGCAGATTCGTTCCAGCCGGTCTCGTGGGCGGTCCGTGGATGCCGGGTGCAGATCGACAGCTGAAAGCGCCCGATCAAGGAGGAGCGCGTGCAGTTCCTGCACGTCATGCACATAGGCGTACAACGACGCCGGGCCGGTCTGCAGCTCGCCGGCCAGGCGCCGCAGGGTGACCGCCTCCATGCCCTCGCGTTCCAGCAATCCGAATGCGGCAGCGGTGAACGCCTCCAGGCTTAGTGGCTCCTTGGCCGGTCGTGACCGCAGCCGCCTTGCTCTTTCAGCCACCTCAAGGCCCCTTTGCGTCCGTTCCGGCTGCTGCGCACATTAGCGCGCCCGATCGACCACGAGGCTTACTGCCCGAGCTGCGCTGTTTCCGTCCCGGGAACACCGCGCCGTAGGACGATCGGCGATCGCAATACGAACTTGTTCCTAACGAACATGTTCGTTACGCTGATGGAAACCTTGCGCGCCCCACATACCGCCCTGAAAGGGGTGACCTGCTATGACAACCTCCTCTGGGCCTGGTCAGACCGCCATATCGCCTGACGCCACCGCCGTACCCAAGAACATCCGCTGGGTCCTCCTCGGCGTCCTGCTGGCCATGCTGCTCTCGCAGCTGGATGGCCTGATCGTCGGCACGGCGATGCCGACGATCGTCAGGGACATCGGCGGCCTGGACCACATGTCCTGGGTGGTCACCGCGTACACCCTCACGACCGCTTGCTCGACGCCGGTCTGGGGCAAGCTCGGCGACCTGTTTCACCGCAAGAACTTGTTCCTCGGCTCGATCATGGTGTTCCTTCTCGGTTCGGTGCTCTCCGGCATGGCCTCCACGATGGGTGAGCTCATCGGCTTCCGTGCGCTTCAGGGCATCGGGGCCGGCGGCATGATGGCGGGGGCCTTCGCCCTGATCGGCGTCCTGCTGCCGCCGCGGGAACGCGGCAGGTACCAGGGCATGGTGGCGATCGTGCAGGCTGTCGGCAGTGTCGGAGGTCCGCTGGCGGGCGGCTTAATCACCGGCCATCTGGGCTGGCGGTGGGCCTTCTACGTCAACATCCCCATCGGCCTGGTGTGCATTGTCTGGTGCGCAGCGCTGCTGCACGTCCCGCAGGCCGCCCGCCGCGGCCGGGTGGTCATCGACTGGGCCGGCATCACGGTGATGACCGCGATGATCACCGCCCTGATCATGCTCGCGACCTGGGGTGGCAGCACCTACGCCTGGGGCTCGGCGCAGATTCTCGGGCTGGCCGCGGTGGTGCTCGTGTTGCTGGCCGCCTTCATCGTCTCCGAGCGGCGGACCGCCGAGCCGCTGCTGCCGCTGCGGATTTTCACCGGTCAGCGCAACTTCCCGATCGCTGCCGTCCTGCTGACTGTGGCCGGCGTGGCCATGTTCGGGGCGACTCTGTATTTGCCGCTGTACCAGCAGACCGTGCAGGGTGCCTCGGCGTCCAACTCGGGGCTGCTCCTGCTGCCGATGATGTGCGGCACCGTGGCCGCCTCGATGATCGCCGGCAAGGTCATGTCCAAGACCGGCAAATACAAGATCTTCCCGGTGATCGGAGCCGCCAGCCTGGCCGTCGGCATGGGACTGCTGTCCACCATGGACACCTCCACCGCGCGCCTGACCACCAGCGTCTACATGGTGCTGGTCGGCATCGGCACCGGTTTCACCATCCAGATGGCCAACACCATCGCCCAGAACAGCGTCGAGCTGCGGGACATGGGCGCCGCCTCGGCGGCCACCAACCTGTTCCGCACCCTGGGCGGCTCTCTGGGAGTCGCGGTCTTCGGCTCGCTTTTCACGCGTGCCCTGGCTGGCCACGGCGGCGGCGCCCCCAGCGAGGGCGGTTCTGGAGGTTCGGCGACAGAACATATGTCGCATGCGGCCAGGGAGGCCTACCTGCAGGCTGCCGCTCACGGTACGCAAGAGATCTTCCTTGTCGGCGCGTTGTGCGCAGTGGCCGCCTTCGTCTCTGCGCTCTGTATCAAGGAGACTCCTCTGCGTGCCGGGCCCGGGCAGCCCGCCAAGCCGGCAACGGACGACAGCGCACCAGCGGCTGTAGGCGCCACTAGCTAACGGGCGTTCCCCGCCCTGATTGAGAAACCCAGGAGGCATCATGACCGCAACACACCTCACGAACGTCCACATCTTCGATGGTGTCGGGCAGTCGGCGGCCACTACCGTCACCATCGAAGGCCAACTCATCACCGCAGTGGGTGCCGCTCAGGCCCCACAGGGCGCTGACGTCGTCGACGCACGCGGTGCCAGCCTGCTGCCCGGGCTCATCGACGCCCACGTGCACACCTCCATTGATTCCCTTCGTGATGCACTGCGCTTCGGTGTCACAACCGAACTGGAGATGCAGGGGTTCTGGACGCCCGAACAGCGCATCGAGGTCAACGCCGACGACACCATCGCCGACGTCCGCTCCGCCCTACTCGCCCTGATGGCAAAGGGCGGACACCCCAGCGAGCTCATGCACGACCTCGGCGAACACGAGCCGGGTGCGGAGCACGAAGGCTGGGAGATGCCGTCCGTCAGTACCCCCGACGAAGCGCGTGCCCACGTCCAGAGGTTCGCCCAGGCCGGCGCCGACTACATCAAGGTGATGATCGAAGAGGGCACGACCATGGGCCACCCCGGGCTGCCCGTGATCGACTCCGAGACCCTTCGGGCCGGAGTGGACGAAGCCCACAAGCTCGGCCTCAAGGTCATCGCGCACGCCACCACCCTGGACGCCACCCGCCAGGCGCTGGACGTCGGCATCGACGGACTCGCCCACCTCTTCATCGACCAGAGGGCCGACCAGGCCATCATCGCGGCGCTCGCCGATGCAGACGTCTTCGTCACGCCCTGCCTGGTCGTCAGCGCATCCCTCATGGGGCGCGACGCCGCCGCCGACCTCGCCGCCGACCCCCGCGTCTCCGGTCGCCTGTCCCAGCCCTGGCTCGACACCCTGCGCGGCGCGTACAACACCTACCCGCAGGGCACCTTTCAGCACGTTCTCGACAGCGTCGCCGCCCTGCACGCCGCCGGCGTGGACATCCTGGCGGGAACCGACGCCTCCATCCCGGTGCCGACCCACGGGGGAGTGGCGCATGGCGCCAGCATGCACCACGAACTCGCGCTTCTCGTGCAAGCCGGACTGTCCACTGAGGCCGCGCTCGCCGCTGCCACGTCGGTACCCGCGCGCTGCTTCAACCTTGCCGACCGCGGCCGTATCGCACCCGGACTACGTGCCGATCTCCTACTCGTCGACGGCAACCCGCTCGACGAGATCACCCACACCCTGGACATCAACACCGTCTGGCGTCGAGGTGCTTGCCTGAAGTAGACATATTGGAGCGGTGCAGTATTCGACGCTGGCTCGCCGGTATCGGTTACGCCGGCCGTGGCCGACTTGTACTGACGGCGGACTTCTAACTTAGTGGTCGTAGGTTCGAATCTGACCGCAGGCGCTAGTCGAATTGGCTGGCGGGACGCCCGGCCTTGATGGCTGTCGTTGTGAGGGGCGCTTCCGGAGGATCAGGACCGGCACACTCCGAGAGATCACACCTCCTCCGCCTGCGCGGAGAGAACGCTGTTCAACTCCGTAGTGATGAATCAGCAGCCGCACCACCTCCGCCTTGTGGGGACGGACAACCGCTTGCCGACGACGGCGCCCAGGTCGGGGGGGCTCACCCCCACGCGGCGCGGCGAACGCCGTGATCAACGTCAGCGAGGCCGCCGGGGCGGTCGCCGTCGGCACCGGCTTCACCCCCGCCTGCGGCACCAACTTCCCCTCGTCGCAGGACGGCTCCCAGGCCGCGCTGCTGATCTACGCCAGCTTCAGCGTTAACTTCTTCAGTCACCTGACGCTGAACCTGGTCGACGAGAAGACCCTCACCAGCAGCAACGGCTCGGAGGGTTCCGGGTCGGGACCCGCGGCGTGTTCTCGCGACGGCGGCCCGCGAGCACCTCGGGGAAGCGGACGCCGGCGCCTGGGCCTCTGTCCTGCTGGGCGCGCGGTCCGGCGAATCTGCCCTCGAGAGTGGTCGAACGGGCCTTTGGACACAGTGGGCTGACGAACTAACGTGTCATAGTCTCCGCGCTGCAGCCGACCGGGAGGACGAATCGTCATGCATGCATTCGAGAGCTGTCATGAACGGACGCCCGGGCAGGGATCACCCGATCTCTCGGGTGTCCAACGCTCACCCCCGCAAGACTCGAATATGCCGTCGCAGCTTGCGGATTTCCTGGCGCTGCAGAGTTCGGTCGGCAACCAGGTGATGAACCAGGCCCTGGCAATACAACGTGCATCCCGGGGTTCCTCGCCCGACTCGGGGCTTGCCTACGGGCATCTGCCCGGTTCGTCCCGGAGTTCCTCGCCCGACTCGGGGCTCGCCTACGGGCAGCCGTCGGGCCCCTCCTCGCCCAGCTTCAACGGCTCGATCGGCGGGGTGCATTTCTCCACCGACCGCCACGGTGACCGGATGAGAGAGATCTTCGACGCTGCCGGGCAGAGCGTGTACGGGGCGACGAAAGCCGCCGTCATCGCCATGAGCCGTGCGGCGGCCGCCGAATACGGCCGGGATGGTGTCCGCGTCAACGCGATCGCCCCCGGCACCACGATGACCGACATGATCGTCGCCTGGGACAAGCGCGATCCGGGCGTCATCGAGCGCCTCAGTTCCCTGGCCGCCCTCGGCCGCCGCGGCCGGCCTCACGAGATCGCCGAAGCCGCCGCCTGGCTTCTGAGCGACCGCGCGAGCTACGTCACCGGCATGACGCTCGGCGTCGACGGCGGCACCGCGCCGTGGCCACACTGACCCATCCCGACGCTTACGGCGACCGCCGCTGGCGAACCGGCCGTCGCCGGACACCGCGTCGGTCGCCGACAGCGGCTTCGCGCCGGATCCGGGCAGCCGCAGTTCCGGGTGGGTGCACTGCACCCACGCCCCGTCCCACCGCACAGACTTAGTGTGGCTGACGTGGAGAACAACAACGATCTCGGTGACTACCTGCGTGCTCGCCGCGCGGTGATCACGCCGCGGGATGTCGGGCTGGTGGATGACGGGGCCCGGCGGGTGCCGGGGCTGCGGCGGGACGAGGTGGCGCTGCTGGCCGGGGTGAGCACGGACTACTACATCCGCCTGGAGCAGGGTCGTGAGCGGAACCCGTCCGATCAGGTTCTTCGGGCGATCGCTGCGGCACTGCGGCTCGATGGTCCCGCGGCCGGCCACCTGTTCCGGCTCGGCCTGCCCGTTTTCGCCACGGCGTCCGCAGCGCCGAGCGTCGCGCCGGAGCTGGCGCGGCTGATGGACGGCATGCGCGACACGCCGGCGTTCGTGGTCGGTGCGGCGCAGGACGTGTTGGCGGCCAATGCGATGGCGCGCGAGCTGTACCGCGGGTTCGCCCGGTACGACAACCTGCTACGGATGATCTTCCTCGACCCGTACGCGCGGGAGTTCTACGTCGACTGGGACAAGGCGGCGCACACCGCGGTGGGCAACCTGCGGGCCTCCTCCTCGCAGTTCCCCGAGGACGAGCGGATCGAGCGGATCGTCGGCGAGCTCAGTGTGCGCAGCCCCGCCTTCGCCAGCCTGTGGGCACGGTACGAGGTCCGTCCCCGCACGCAGGAGGACAAGCATTTCCGACACGCTGGCGTGGGTGAGGTGCGGCTGCACTTCGAGGCGCTGGCCGTCACCAGTGCCCCGGGCCAGCACCTGTCCGTCTACAGCGCGGAACCCGGCAGCGCCAGTGCCGATGCCCTGGTACTGCTCCGCCAGCTGGCCGAGCAGACCTCGGCTACCAGTGCCCACGACGCCCCCGCAGAGGAAGAAGACCTCCGGTCATGACCACTTCGCTGTCCGACGCGACCGGCACCTTCACGATCGCCGGCAAGGAAGTCGCCCGTCTCGGCTTCGGTGCCATGCGCCTGACTGGGCTCGGCGTATGGGGAGAGCCCGATGACCGCGCCGAATGCATCCGCGTGGTGCGCCGGGCCGTCGAACTCGGCGTGCAGCTGATCGACACCGCGGACTCCTACGGCCCCCACGTCAGCGAGGAGATCATCCGGCAGGCGATCCACCCCTACCCCGACGACGTGCTCATCGCGACCAAGGCGGGGCTGACCCGCAACGGTCCTGACACGATCAGGACTCCCGACGGGCTGGTGCGCCTTGGCCCCAAGGCCTGGCCGCCGGTCGGGCGCCCGGAGTACCTGCGCCAGCAAGCCCTGATGAGCCTTCGCCGGCTCGGCCTGGACCACATCGACCTGTTTCAGCTGCACCGGATCGACCCCGCGGTCCCGCTGGAGGACCAGGTCGGTGAGCTGAAGACGCTGCAGGACGAGGGCAAGATAGTCGCGATCGGCCTGTCCCAGGTCACCGTCGACCAGATCGAACAGGCGCGCACGATCGCCCAGATTGCGACCGTCCAGAACCGCTACAACCTCACCGACCGCGCCTCCGCCGACGTTCTGGACTACTGCGTCCGCCACGGCATCGGCTTCATGCCCTGGGCGCCGGTGGCCGCCGGTGAGCTCGCCCGCCCTCGTGGCCCGGTCGACCGGATCGCGACCGCCCACGGTGCCCGGCCGTCTCAGGTGGCGCTGGCCTGGCTGCTCGCCCGCGCCGAGGTCATGCTGCCCATCCCCGGTACGTCCAAGGTCGCGCACCTGGAGGACAACCTGGTTGCGGCGACGCTGCGCCTGGCCGACACCGAACTGCGCGAACTCGCCGACGCCGCGTGACCGCGCTCCAGCGGTCGCCTCCTACGACTGCTGACTCTCTCTTCCCTACACTCACTCGCTTACAGAAAAAGGCACCTCAAGCCATGCTGCTTCCCTCCACCGAGGCAGGCCGCGGACGGCCCGTCGTCCTGCTGCACGCCCGACCCACCGACCGCACCATGTGGAACACCCACCTCCCCCTCCTTGCCGAGGCAGGCGTGCGGGCCATAGCAGTGGACCTGCCCGGTCACGGCGACGCGCCCGTACCCAACCACCCCGAGGTGGCTCCCTGGTCGGACCTGCTCGAAACGCTCGACCACCTCGGCGCCGACACCTTCGTGCTCGCCGGCAACTCCCTCGGAGCCCTGGTGGCGCTCCAGACCGCCGTAACGGCACCCGAGCAGGTGGAGGGCCTGGTACTGGTGGGATACCGGCCCCACGACCAACCCGCGTCCCCGCGTCTGAACGCTGCCTGGAAGGCCGAACGGACAGCGCTGGCCGCAGGCGACCTGGACGCCGCGGTGAAGGCCGGCATCGAGGCGTGGACCTCGGCCGGGGCTACCGAGGACGTGCGCGCCCACGCCGCCGACATGCTGCGCCGCCAGCTGACCGAACAGCTCGCCCACGGCGAACCACCGCAGGCACCAGATCCCCTCGGAACCGGCCCGGCGGTGCTGCGCACTCTGCAGGGCATGCCCGCTCTGGTCGGCGTCGGCGAACACGACATGCCCGACTTCCACGAAGGCGGCGAAGCCCTGGCCCGCGACCTCGATGCCGGTGGGATCACCGTCATCCCCGGCGCCGGACATCTCGCGCCGATGGAACAACCGGCGGCGTTCTGCACCCTGCTGATGGACTTCGTCCGCCGCCTGCCTCAGCAGTCGTCGGTTGCTCACTCGGAGGACCCGACTCGAGCGTTTGCCCAAGACTCAGCCCGTTGACGCCCCACCCTGGTTGCTCGCTCTTTGAGCAGCCGGACACGCTCGCCGATCCGCCATCTGCGGGTCGAAGCTCTGGTGCGGCACCTGAAGAACCGGCGCGCGCTCATCAAGTTCCGCCCAACCCCGCCCAGGCCGCCAACCTGCTACGAGCCTGGCGGCGGCGGTCCAGATCAACCGTCCCCCGCCGAATGTGATCCCGTTTCCCATGGCCTGGTCTGTCCCCTATGTGCTTGCAGGCTGTGCCTGTGCCTGTGCCGGTGCGGAAAGGGCGTGCAGATCGTCGAAGGCTGGGGTGAGATGCGCGTCCAGGCTTTGTGAGGGGTCGTCGATCCGGGGTTCGGTGAGCGACGCGGCCTTGGCCAAATCACATTCGCGAAGCGTCGGTGTCATCGCGGTGATTTTCAATCGCCGCTCGGAGAACGAGCGGTTGTCCTCCAGGATCCGCCTGGCTTTCCGAAAGGCGCAAAGCAGTACATCGAGTGGTCGCTGGCCATCGGGTGCGTCGGCGACCTCCTGATCTCTACGCCGGAACGGAGCACCAATCGCGAACACGTGAAAGAACTCGAACAGCGCTTGGCCGTAGCCCACGGAGAGATCCTCCGTCTGCGACGTCAGGCCGCCGAGCACGGACTGCCCGACTGAGCACCGTTGTCCAGTCCGCGCAGACCTATCCATCCCATCCGAAATTGCAGTCCCACACCGGACGATCCGATGCCTCGCCAGTCGGATCGATCAGCCACTTGGCGAACGGGTAGTCGCCGCGCAGCACGGCCAGCAGGAACTCGGTCATCCCGCCGTCGAAGCGATCCCAGTGCCTGGACGACAGCAGCAGCACCACGACGGACCACCGGTCAGGATCGCCTTCACGGGTGTCCCAGAAGCACACATCGCCGTTGGCGTTGTTTGCCCAGATCAATAAGCCGCCCGGCTCGGGAAGGATCGGAAACGGATAGGTCTCCTCATCGTCGAGCGCGACCGCGTTCTCCCGCATCTCGGCGATGCTGCGGCCCAGGCCGAGCGTCGTCTGATCGACGAAACCGCCGAATCCCGTTCGGAAACGGGAATCGGTCCGACGCAACGTCGGGGCAGAAATGAACAACTCGTCATTCACACCGCCTCCGCCATACAAGCCCACGAAGTCGCGGTAATCGGCAGGGAACTCGAACCCCACCTCGGTGGCTGCGTCATCCCACGGCGTGGTCGAACCCACGGTCTGTGGAGGTTCCATAAGCTCCATAATCTGCCTAAGCACAGGCCCCATCCATGCCTCCCGATCCTCGACAACGCTACTGACGCGACCACAACAATACGACCTCGCCAAACACCCCGACGATCACCCGCAACCCCGGATAGCTCCAGCCACTTCTGCTTGGGGAGACACCCGCCAGCAGACGCAGCTTTGTGTTCCGGCGGCTGAACTCGCCGGGCGATGTGGCTGGTCCCGTCGCCCGGCTATACGCGGCAGGCGGTCAGCCTACTTCGCGTACTGCGTGTTGCTGGCCCACAGCACGTCGCCGCCCTCGGAGTAGATGACGAGGTTGCCGTCCTGTTGGACTGCGAAATGCGCGTTCAGCCAGCCGTAGGTGTGGCTCGACCACAGGGCGCTGCTGCCCTGGTAGACGACGAGGTTGCCGTCGGTTTGGAACTCGGCGTACGCGCCTCCGTGGTTGAAGGTGCCGGTTGACCAGACGGCACGGTTGCTCAGCTCGTTGTAGAGCACGAGGTTGCCGTCGGGCTGCATATCGAAGGCGTAGAGAGCGGTGCAGTAGCCGCTTCCGCTGGTAAAGGTATAGCCGGCGGGGAATTCGCGGTCGTATTGAACGTCGGTGTTGGTGCAGTAATATCTCGGGCCGTCGGCGTGAGCGATGGCCGGGGTTGCGACGGTTGTGAGGCTGGCGGCGGCCAGGCTCGTCATGACGATGGATACCTGCTTTTTGAAAGCCTTCATGGCTCTCCTTCCCTGAATTCTGATGATTCGGTCCTGAGTAGAACCTTTGTTACGGAAACCTGCCCTGTTGGCCGGTGCTCGTCGCACAGCGGCTGTCGACTCCACTCCCTCGGGTTCCACATCGAGGTAGTTCGGCGCAACCAGCGCGGGCTCAGGGCCAGCGCTGATAGTCGCCTCCGTTGTCGGGCAACATGTACACCTCCCCGGAGGCGCTACTGTCCAGAACCAGCCCGGTGGCGACATTGACGAGCCTGAACCCCGGCGCCGGATCGCCCATCCAGGACACCCGTCACTTTCGGTAGTCGCCGCCGTTGCAGGGCAGGGCGTAGGCGTTGCCCGCGGTTCCGGCGATCCATGGCGATGATGTGTTGTTGCCGTCCAGGCACCAGCCGTAGGTGGTCGAATAGCTGAGCGTCCCATCCTGGTTGTCCAGCGCGAACCACGTTTGTCCGGTGGAATAGCCGGTGACCACGGCCGCCGCCTGCCGCCGCACCGACCGCCAGAACCATCGCAGAGCTCTGCATGAAACTTCTCAAACGCTTCATGAATCCGAGCATCGTCCACGCCTCGTCGCGGCGGTAGACCAGGTACTTGATTTGTACCGGGGTTTGAACCGCTCATGGCGCCCCGAGCGTTGTGTGATCAGGTGGAAAGGACACGGCGGCGCGTATCGCATGCGCCGTCGGCTTGAACTGATCGGGTACCGGGGTCCGGGTCGTCACGACCAGGACCTCGGCATCGCGGAGCGCGGGCTCACCCAGGGGCTGATTGCGTGCGGACTTCAGTACACGCAGGGGATGCCGTTCTGCGAGCTGGCATCCACCGCCGCGCCGCTGCTCAGGCCGCCACCAGAGGTGCTTGCCCCCGACGTGCTCGCGCCGGTCGGCGTGCTTGTCGACGCGTTCGTGGGGCCGCCGCTCGGGTGCTCTCGGTGAGTTTCGACTGCTTGAAGTCGTTGCCGACGGTGACCACGATGCTATTCGCCTTCAGCGCGCTGTCGGCGGTCGGCACCGTGCCGGTACCCATCGCGGCGGCGATCTTTTTCGTCTCGTCCTGTCCGCCGGTTTTGTCCATAATGAACGCGGAGAGCCTCAGCGCAGCTCTGGTAAACGGCTGCACGTTCGAGGGGGTGTTGAAAAGCGACCGTGTTGTCGGTGACGGTGATCAGGCTCGCTTCCTCGGCAGGCCGCAGGTCCTCGGCGACCGCGCGTTGGGCTCGGCCTACGGCCAGGACTTCACCGCGGTCGTCGGTGAGGCTTGCGGCCAGCAAAAGGGTCCGTGTCGTCGAAGACAGCCGCCTCGCGGCTCCGGCGAACGCCTCGAGCAGCCGGGCGGACAGCGGTGTGGCGTCCGCCGTGACCGGCGCGTAGCCAGACTTGCCGAGTACGGCCGGGAGTTCGAGCAGGGCCAGCGGGTTGCCCTGGGCCAGGGCCAGGGGCCGATAGCGGATCTCTGTCGGAGTGTTCGCCACGTCGAGCATCACGGCCGCCGCCGCGGGAGCCAGCGGCGCGAGGTGTAGTTCCGGCAGGCCTACCGGTGCGGGACCGCGGGTGGCCATGATCAGCGCCACGCTCTCGGTGTCCAGGCGTCGCGCGGCGAAGGCGAGCGCGTCCAGCGAGGGCCGGTCCAGCCAGTGGGCGTCGTCGACCAGACACAGTAGAGGCCCCGCCTCGGCGGCCTCGGACAGAAGCGAGAGGATGGCCAGGCCGATGAGCATCCGATCCAGTGTGTCGGCCGTCTCGGCGAGGCCGAGCGCGCCCTCCAGCGCACGCCTCTGCAGGGCCGGCAGTGCCGGGAGGTGTCCGGCGATCGGCCGTATGAGCAGGTTCAGGCCCGCGAATGTCAGGTCGCTTTCCGGCTCTACGCCTGCGCGGCGGATCACACGGAAGCCCTCTGCCTTTCTCAGCCGCGGCTTCCGGAAGCACTGTCTTGCCGATGCCGGGGCCGCCGGTGAGAGTCAGCACCCGGCTGAACCCACCTCGGACAGCGACGAGCACGCTGTCCAGCGCCGACAGTTCCGATTCCCGTCCGTAAATCACGGTGTCGGATTACCTATGGCTGACTGATTCTTCATACGGCCCTTCTTCATAGCCTGACTGCCAGAAAGCCCGGTGATCGCCGAGAGAGGGGCAGCACCATGAGTGACAAATACGAGACAGTGAGAAGCTACATAGCGGTGTGGAACGACCCCGATCCGGTTACGCGGCGCGAGACCATGCAGAACCAGTTTCCCGACTGCGTGATCGCGCTATGCAGCACGGTGGACGCGCACCACAACGTGGCACGGTTCAAATGGCAACTGGGCCTGGCCGACGGGGAGCCGATGATCGTCGGGTTCGACGTGATGGTGCTGGCGGCAGACGGCCGGATCCGGGACGTCCACGGCTTCCTGGACAAGATCTCCGCCGATATCTGACTCTGTGATTGTCCTGTCGGGGCTCTCGCGACCGGCTGCGAGAGCCCCGACACCGTGTGCCGCCGTCCGGGACCGCGGCTGTCAGCCTTTGATGAATCCGAGGATCTCGCCGTTCACCTCGGCCTGGTGCGTGAGGTAGAGGCCGTGGCCGGCGTCCTCGTACTCCCGCAGCACCGCGTGCGGCGCGAGCTTGACCGCCTGGCGGCTGGCGATGTGGATCGGGATCGACTGGTCCGGGACGCCGTGCAGCAGCAGGGTCGGCACCGTGAGGGCCGCGACGTCGGCTCGGAAGTCGGTGGTGAAGGTCAGGCGCTGGACCTCCAGTGCCGCGTACGGCGCAGCCGACATGCACCGTTGAAGCTCGGCGTCGATCATGGCTTGCGAGGTACCGGGCCGCAGGTGGGTGGCGAAATAGCCCTGGGCGCGGTCGGCGAACCATTGCGGCCGGTCGGTGCGTAGCTGCCGCAGCGATTCCTTTAGTGCGGCTTCCGGCACGCCGACCGGGTTGTCGTCGGTACGCAGCATGAACGGAATCGCCGGGGCGAGCAGGGCTATGCGCGCCACGCGCTCCGAGCCGTGCCGGCTGAGGTAGCGCACGGTCTCACCACCGCCGGCCGAGTGCGCGACGATGGTGGTATCGCGCAGATCCAGCAGGTTCAGCAGGGCGGCCAGGTCGTCGGCGCGGGTGTCTGCGTCGTAGCCGCCGCTCGGCCGGTCCGAGCGGCCGTGGCCGCGGCGGTCCGGCAGGATGCAGCGGTATCCGTGCTCCAGGAAGAATTGCACCTGGTACTCCCACATGTCGCCGTTCAGTGACCACCCGGCGACGAACACGATCGGTGATCCGGTGCCGTAGTCCTGGTAGGCCAGGGTCGTACCGTCCACAGGGCTCTGGTAGGTAGGCATAACGGTTGTTCTCCTTGAGTTCCGTCTTTCAGACGCGGGCGAACGCCACGGCGTGGTCCGCGGCCCAGGCCGCGAAGCTTCGGGGTGCGGTGCCGGTGATGTCGGCGACGGTGTCGCGCACCTGCGACTCGTCGAGGTTCCCTTCGGCGTAGAAGTCGAGGAAGGCCTCGATGTACCGCTGCGGTACGCCGTCGCCGGCCATTGACTCGCGCGCCTGCTCGGCGCTGAGCCCCACGAAGTGCAGCGGCCGGTCCAGGACACCGGCCAGGATCGCCACCTGGTCGCGGGGGAGCAGCGCCTCCGGGCCGGTCGGCAGCAGTACCTCGCCGACATACCGGTCCGGGTCGGCGATCACCGCGGCGATCACGGCGGCCAAATCCGCCGGGTCCAGGCAGGCGGTGGCCACGGTCGGGAAGGGCAGGGCCACGGTGTCGCCGTCGCGGACCTGCCCGGCCCAGCGCAGTGCGTTCGTCATGAACGCCGAGGGCCGGACCACGGTGTACGGCAGCTTCGACTCCGCCGCGGCCTGCTCGCTGCGCACCATGTACGCCGTGACGGCATTGGACATGTCCCCACTGCCGGCCGACACCCCCGACAACTGCACGACATACCCGACACCCGCATCACGCGCGGCCGCGTACAGCCCGGGCATGTCCGCGTAACCGGGCAACAAGAACAACGCCTGCCCGCCGACCAATGCGGAAGCCAGAGTCGCGGGCTCGTTCAGGTCGGCGACGACGGTCTGGACACTCGCCGTGAACCCCGCCGCGTCCGCCCCGGAACGGACCACCGCTCGCACCGGCGCACCCGCCGACACCAGAGCAGACACCAGGGCATCGCCGACGTTGCCCGTCGCCCCGGTCACCACAGTCAGATCGCTCATTGGTTCCACCTTTCAGTCGAATCTCGGAAAGTCGCAGGATGCTGATCATCGAGACACTGGCGCGGCAGTCGCCGCCGCGTGCCGGAACCAGCCGAAGAAGTCGGCGACCGGACCCGGAAGGCCCGTCAGCCGCAGCGTCCCGGTGCGGCAGGCACCGGCCACGGTCGCTTCGCCGTCGACGATCTGCCGCAGCGCCGACAGATCAGCGACGACGCGCACATCCGGATCCAGGGTCGGCCGCACAGCGCAGACGCCGCTACCGTCGGGCCTGAGCACGAGCCAGGCGGGAGCTTCTGACTCGCCGTCCACGGTGAATTCGACGACCACGGTCACGGGGGGCGTCTCGGCGCGCACAAGCTGACGCAACCGCCACAGCAACCAGCCCAGGTCGGCCCGAGGAACGCGGGACGAGTCCAGAACCCAGTCTTGGGCCCAGTAGCCGAGGCAGTCGATCAGCGGTCTGAGCGCGGCCCCGGCCGGAGTCAGGAGATAGGTGGGTCTGTCATCGGCGCCCACCACCCGTTCCACCAGGCCGGCAGCACGCATACGGCGCAGCCGTGCGGACAGCAGGCTCCTGTTGATCTCCGGAACGGCGCGGTGGATGTCGTTGAAACGTGTCTCGCCGAGCAGCATTTCGCGCAGTACCAGGAGCGTCCAACGGTCGCCCAGCACTTCGACACCGGCGGAGACCGCCGACCGGTGCCCCATTTCCGTGTCCACCGATGACTCCCCCCTGTCGGACATGGGTTGACCGGCTCAGCCTCGCAGAAAATCTTGTACTGGGTCAAGATTTGTATCGAGGCAAATTTTGGCTCCCGTGCAGAATTCGCTGATACTGTCCTCGGCATGGCCGACACCTACCGCGGACACCCGGCCCCGGGGCTGCGCGCACGCAAGAGGCAGCAGACCGAGACCAAGCTGTGGACCACGGCGATCAGGCTGTTCCTCGACCGTGGATTCGACCAGGTCTCCGTCGCGGACATCGCCGCCGCGACCGAGTTGTCCAGGGTGACTGTCTTCAACTACTTCCCGACCAAGGAAGACCTCGTCTTCGGGCCGATCGATGTGCATCTGGACGAGCCGGCACGTGCAGTACGCGAACGGCCCGTCGGCAGCTCAGCGCTCGACGCTCTACGAGACCGCTTCCTCGCCGGACTCGACCGCTTCGACCCGGTGACCGGTCTGAACGATGCCGAAAACGTGGTGAACGTGGTCGGGCTCATCCGCCAGACACCAGCTTTGTTCCAACGGTCCCTGTTCCTGACCGCCCAGATGCGTGATCGGCTGGCCGCCGAGCTTGTCGCGGAGGCACCCGATGACGACCCGCTGACCGCCGCGCTCGCCGCCGCCCAATTCATCGCGGTGGCACAGTGCCTCGCCACAGACAACCAAACACGCGTCCTGGCCGGGGAACGGGCGATCGACGTGCTGCCCGATGCCCGGCGCAAAGCGATCGCCGCATACGACCAGGTCGAGCATGGGCTGAAGAACTACCGCATCCGCCACTGATGTGCACAGACCTACTTCAGGCCAGGCTGCCTCTGCCGTCGACGGTGACCACGGAGCCTGTGAACCGCACCGGGTTCGTGCCGTGCGCTTCCGTTTGACAGTCAGGTCAGAGGACGGCGCTGACCTGGCTGTCAAAGCCGTAGTCATGGTCTAGACCCGGGGCGCTTCACTGATCAGCATGATGGTCGGCATCGGCGCCACTACGGCTGCGGTGGGGGCGCTGACTGGAATCGGGTCTATCGGAAGTGCGCTGGTCTTCCGGGGGAGCGGGATTGCGGGACAGATCTTGCCTGGAGTGACGACGGCGGCAGGGCTATTCTGCGCGGCGGCGATTGGGGTGGCGTGCGGACTGGGGCTTGTGCGGGAGGCCACTGCCGCTGCGGCACTAGCCGTGGCCACTTTCGAGCTACGCCACGTACTGGGCCTGCGAATCCTCGACGCGCGTTGGTGGTCGGATCGGATCGGATCGGATCGGCTCGGACGAGCTGTCCGCACTGGTGAAGCTGGGGACATGCGATGCCACGGATCGGCGGGTAACGCCGAGCCGCCAGGCCAGTCAAGGTGAAGTGGCGAGCGTGGGGCGTAGGCCGGAGTCAGGTCCGTCCTGTAGTACTCCTGAAGCCCGGTCACTCCGTCTGACGTGCTGGTTCACGCTGCGGCTTGGTACTCGCTGATTAGTCCGCCACGGACTGGTTTGCGGTGGATCCGGCCTGCTGGGGCAGGGAAGGGGATCACGTTCGAGTGGTCGTTGGGTGCCCGCTTTTCCATCCCGTCGCCTTGGTGGCTGCGTCTTCGACGCCGACGATCTTGGCAACAGCGCCAACCAGGCCAGAACTGTAACCGCGAACCGGTCGACGAGACGGATCATCACCACCACACATCATCGCAGGCCGAGCCCAGTGGCCGAGTTTCAGAAGTACCGCAGGCGTTATTGAACCCCGCCGGGGTGATGACACCGGCAGGGACGAGGGGGTCGTTCGGCTCTGGGGCGGACGGCAGGCTCAATCAGCGTGCGTGCACTTCGAGGAAGGTGCGCACCGCAGACTCCAGCGCGCCTTCGATCCAGGCCGGCTTGAGGCTGGTGTGCTCGCCCGCGAAGTGCACCCGGCCCTCGGCCGTGCGCGTAGCCGGGTGCAGTTCGTGCAGCTGGCCGGGCGTCACGACGACGGCCTCGCCGAGGGCGTAGCGGGCCCTGGCCCAGGACTGGGTGGCACCGACACCGGTGAACTCGGTGTAGACCTGCCTTCCGTAGATACGAGCCATATCGTCCAGAGCGAGTGTGTAGCGTTCGCCCGGAGTCAGGGAGTCCCAGCGCATCGCGTCGTCCGACCAGCAGTAGGCCGCGAGCACCACGCCGCCGCGGGATCCCTGGGGTGCGTGCGAGGGGAAGTAGGTGAAGCGGCTCGGGTAGTCCGAGATGTTGCCGCCGCCGGTGAAGCCGCCAGGGCCGCCCTCCCAGAAGCGTGTCTTGAACTCGAGGAGCACCTTGGTCGCGCAGTCGTAGTGGAGTTCCTCCACCGCGCGCCGCTTGGGGTAGGACATCAGCGGCTCGAACTGGCAGAAGCGAAGGGCGCTGAAGGGGACAGCGATGATGGCGTAGTCGCCGTGGAAGGTCTCGACCGGGCCGATTGGCGCGCCGTCGCAGGAGTCTTCACTCCCCGACTCGGCGGTGGTCTCGATCGTCACTCCGCGCCCGTCCTGGACAAGCTTGGTCATCCTGCGGTTGGTGCGGATCAGGTCCTTCAGCGGGGCCGCGAGGGCGTCGGTGAGGGAGGCGGTCCCGTTCTCGAACTCCCAGTACCGGCTTGTCGGGTTGATCAGCGCGTGGTCGAACAAGGTCGGGATCAGCGAGTAGTGCAGGCGCGAGGTGAGGTTCTCCACGGTGCCGACGGCCTGCAGCCGGGCCGTGTCCCAGCCCTGGTTCTCGACGAGGTAGCGCTGAGTGGAGTAGCCGTCGAAGTCACGCAGGAGTTGCGTCCAGCCGGCCAGCTGTGTCGCGATCGGGGTGGTGCCGGACACGAGCACGGGAGCGAACGCCGTGTTCGCCGCGGCCGTGGTCGTGGTGGCCAGATCCGTGCCGAACAGGCTGTTGAACGCGCTCGGATTCTGCGCGTACGCCTTCCGGGTCCGGGTCAGGCCGTTCGAGGTGATCAGGGACTGTCCGGTGGGCGGCGGCGCGCTGAACGGGGCCCCACCCGGTCCGTTGGTCCATGTCTCGCCGGTGAACGAGGTGTACGTCACCGGCGGGATCCGGCCGGTGGACACGGCACCGGGGGCGACGTCGGCGTTGTAGAACAGGCGGCGGGTCAGGCCGAGCTTGTCGCCGAGCGCGAGGACGAGCGGGTGCGCGTCCGGCAGGCGCATGGCGCCGGCCTCGGCGTGCAGGTGCGGGTCGGAGAAGATGCCGCGGAAGGTCTTGATCCGCCCGCCGACCCGGTTGCCGTTGGCCTCCAGGATCACCACGTCGTGCCCGGCGGCGGTGAGCAGGCGCGCCGCGGTCAGCCCGGCCGCACCGGCCCCGACGACCAGCACCCGCTTGCGCGCGGTCGGCGCGGGCAGCCGGCCGTCGATCAGGATCTTGAGGTAGTCGAGCTTGAGGTCGCTCTGTTCGTCGTCGCTGACCAGCAGGACCTTGCGGGCCAGGTCCCGGGACGTCGCTTCGTCGCCGCCGCCGGGGTAGTCGGTCCGCGGCGCGGCCGCGGCGGCGTCGGAAGCGGGCAGGCCGAAGGCAGTGGCCACGGGCAGGCCCAGCGTGGCGGCGGCCGCACCCCCGACCAGCGCGCGCCGCGTCAGGCCGGTGTTCCCGGACGGGTCGGCGCCTTCGGGAAGTTCGGCATTTTCAGGCAGGCCGAATCGATTCGACATCCTGTTCTTCACGGTGTTCTTCTCTCTGTTCTCTGTTAGCGCAGACTGATTCCGAGGACGTACGTGCGTTGCACTACTGCGGCGAGTAGCGCGCCCGTCGCGCTCTCGATCGCCCCAGCGCCAGGAAGCCGGTCGGCAGGGCGAACTCGGGTGTTAGTCCGCCGCCGATCGTGGACATCATCGGATGCGGCCCAGCACCCTGGCCTCGGATCGGAGCCGTCCGCTGCTTTCATTTCTGTCCAAAGCCGCCGAGCCGCGCCAACGCGGTGGGGAGCACTATCGCTGACCCGGTCAGCACGGTGATGGCCAGGCTCGCGGTACGACTGATGGCGTGCGGGTGTCCTGGCTCGGGGATGTAGGGGATGTACGGCGACGTTGGCGCTGATGCGCGCGGGCGCGAGGGGGTAGTGGTGGCCGGTGCCGGTGCAGCTCGCGGGAACTGCTGAAGACCGGCTTCTGAAAGCAGGCGCTGAAGTATCGCCGCCACTTCTCCGCCCTGGGATTAGTATGCGGCGGCCTCGTCCATCGCAGCCATCTGCGCAACCGTAGTTTGCGATGGCGCGGCGCCTGCGGGATCGAACGCAGCTCGGGCCGGCGTGGCGCCCGGTACGGGGGAGTGGACGACACGTCCTCTGTACCCGCCGCGAAGTGCAGTTCCTTCGAGGCCGACCGGCCCGGCGACGGCTTCTGAGCCGGAGCCTCGGGCGGGAGTGTTGGATCATGTTCACCACGCCGCGTCATGGAGGCCATGTCGGGGCGACAGCATCGGGCGCATGAACTCCTTGAACAAAACTCGAAGGCTGACGACCGGCCTGGCATTCGCCGCCGCCGCGTTGCTCGGCGTGTCCGCCGGTGTGGCGCACGCCGCCGTGGACCGGACGGCGGGCACCGGCCTCGGCGGATGGAACCTGGTCGGGCAGACGTCGGTCAGCTCCCAGTTCGGCAACCAGGGCATGGCGACTGTCGACCCGCGGACCGGGCCGTCCTATGAGCTCTATCGAGGCAGCGGGTCGATCCCGGCCTCCGTCGCCGCCGAAGGATGGACGCACATCGGCGACCCGGACTCGAGCCGGGGATACGTCTTCGACGCTTACCAGTGGGGCGGCGCCGCTCCGGCTACGTCGAAAATGTTCCGCGTCACCACGCCGTCCGGTGCGAGCTATGAGTACACGCACACGCTCACTCCCGGCGAGGAGTACAACAACTCGTACGCCGCCGTCGCCCCCGACGGCAAGTGGATGGTCTCTGGTGAGTGGGATGTGATGACTCGGTTGCTGGTCTTCCCGACGCCGATCCTGAACCGGGACGCCCCCAGAACCGGCGGCGAGCTGCCGCTGGCCGCGACCATCGAGCTGGACCACCCGATCGCGGACGTTCAGGGCTGCACGTTCCTGGACTCCCGCCGGCTGCTGTGCAGCACCGACGACTCGGACACGACTCTGTGGCCGGTGCCCAAGCAGTTGCTGGAGATCGACCTGCCGACGGCGCTGCACGGCGAGACCGTGACCGCGCACGTCAAGCTGGTCGGCGAACTGCCGCTGCAGAGCGCGTGTGCCGCGACCGCCGACAACCCCTTCGAGGTCGAGGGCGACGACTACGACCGTGCGAGTGGGGACCTGCGCGTGGCCATCATCCCGCCGAGCCCCTGCGATGCGTCGACGACTGTCTATACCTTCCGTCGCGGCGGCGGCGCGTAGAGCCCGTCCCGGCGGATGGATCGCCCGCGACTCGTCAGTCGTTCGTGGGTGGTCTGCCGCCAAGGGTCGGATTCCGCCAGATCCGCACTGGATTTGAGAAGCCTTCCTTACTAACTGCCGGGCGACCGACGGGTCGCCTTCACTTCGTGCTGGGAGAGGCGACATGTTCGACGATCATCCTGGCCGCGTAAGTGAACCCGAAGCCCAGGAGGGGCGTTCATGGCAAGTCGTTTTCCATCCCTTACCGGCCGGAAGGTACAGGGCATGCTCCTGGCCCTGCTGGCCGGCGCGGTGCTCTGCCTGCCCACCGCGGCGCCGGCCATGGCCGCTCAGCAGCAGAAGCCGCAGGCCTCAGGGCCCTGCGGGACCGAGCACAACGCCAAGCCGCACTACAAGCACGTCATCTGGCTCTTCATGGAGAACCAGCCCTATGACGACATCATCGGCGGCGCCGACTCGCCCTACGTCAACCAGCTCGCGGACGAGTGTGGCCTGGCTACGAACTACCACAACATCACGCACCCGTCGGCACCCAACTACCTGGCTGTCACTTCCGGTCAACTCGGCGGGGCCGACGACTGCACGCCGTCGCAGTGCCCGCAGAACACCGACAACATCTTCGCCCAGATCACACGGGCGCATAAGACGTGGACGACCTTTGCCGAGGGGATGAGCGGCGGCAACTGCCAGCAGGGCCCGCTCGACAGCGGATGGGCGCCGCCGTACGACGTCAACCACAACCCGCCGGTCTACTACCCGTCGCTGGCCGCCGACTGCCAGAAGTACGACGTGCCGATGGGCGATCTGACCTCCGGCGCCTTTGCCGACGCGCTGAAGAACGGCTTGCCGGACTTCAGCTTCGTCGCCCCCGACATCTGCCATGACACCCACAGCTGCCCGATCTCGGTCGGCGACCAGTGGCTGCAGCAGACCGTCGCGGCCATCACCAACAGCGACGACTACCGGGACGGCTCCACGGCGCTGTTCCTGACCTGGGACGAGGGTGAGCACGGCAACACCTCCGACTGCGCCTACAACACCACCGACGTAGGCTGTCACGTCGCCACCATCGTGGTCAGCCCGAGCACCCGCCCGGGCACCGAGTCCGACCTGCTGTTCAACCACTACTCGCTGCTCAAGACCACCGAGGAGCTGCTTAACCTGCACGGCAGGCTGGGCCACGCGGCAGACCCGCAGGTCCTGTCCATGAAGTCGGCCTTCCGCCTCTGAGTTTCGTATCCAACCTCCCCGGTCGGAACAGTGGGACCGGGGAGGTTTCCAGCTCTCGTGCCGTTCGTCCAGGCGGCGTCGCCGCCATGGACGTAAGGCCGTCTGAGGTTGCCCGTGTCTCCCGTCTGCTGCGATGCAGACGGAAATGGTCTCGGTTCGATCGGGGCAATGTGCCACCGGAGTGTTCCGGCGGCGTCGGCTGCCGCATAGGCACTTTGACGAATACATCGCACTAGCAAGGCAGATACCCCGTCGTGTTCGCCCAGGCTTCCAACACTGCGGCGGGCAGGGAGCCTTGCGCCGGTCGGCCCAGGGTCGCCAGCAGGCGCCTCGAATCGCGCCGCGGCCACGGCGCGGGCTCGAGGTCGGGTCTGTCCAGCTAACGGTGTAACGGGGTTGATGTAGAGGCTTACTGGTCCAGCGGCCCCGGCCCTTCCCTGTTGGGTCCAGGCTCATAATGGCCATGTAGACACATTTGAGGGCAGCCTGCTCGTTCGGGAAGTGCCCACGGGCCTTGACCGCCCGCCGGATACGGGCGTTGACCGACTCGATGGCGTTGGTGGAGCAGACGATGGTGCGGATCTCGGTGTCGAAGGCCAAGAACGGGACGAACTCGGCCCAGGCGTTCTCCCACAGCTTCGTGATCGCCGGATAGCGCTGGCGTAGCGGAAGCTATTCCGTAGCAGGTGGACGACGCACGTTTGGGTGATGGCCAAGGGCCAGACCTTGTCGACCGCGTCTGGCAGGCCCTTCAGTCCGTCACAGACGACCATGCACACGTCGTCCACTCCGCGGTTCTTCAGCTCGGTGAGCACCAGCAGTCAGTGCTTGGCGCCCTCCCCGCCGTCGCCGGCCCACAGCCCGAGGATGTCGCGTTCGCCCTCGACGGTGACGGCCAGGGCGACACAGATCGGCCGGTTGGCGACTTTCCCGTCCCGGATCTTCACGTGGATCGCGTCGATGAAGATCACGGGGTAGACGCGGTCCAGCGGGCGGTTCTGCCACTCGGCCATGCCGTCCAGCACCTTGTCGGTGATGGTGGAGATCGTCTGCCGGGACACCTCGGCGCTGTAGACGTCGGCCGGATGCGCCTGCACCTCGCCGGTGGTCAGGCCCTTCGCGAACAGGGAGATCACCAGGTCGTCCACTCCGGACATCCTTCGCTGCCGCTTGGCCACGATCTTCGGTTCGAACGAGCCGTCCCGATCCCGGGGCACGTCGATCTCGAACCGGACCGACATCCGTCAGCACCGTCTTCGGGTTCAGGACACTGACCCTGCGCCCTGCCCCTGCTCATACTGGGTGTCGGGGTGCGCCATTCCCTCAGGTGAGGACGGATGCGCTCAATGCCGCGCGCCGGCTTTCCGTCAGCGACGGTGAAGGTAATCGGCCGGCATCGCGTCGTCGGCGCGCAGAGGCGGACCGAGGACGGACTGTCCTGCGGCCGCGCCCGCCTCCGCCAACACCTTGAGGTCGACAGCCCAGTCTTCGGGCTGCGGGCGAGCGAGGTCCCATCCCGCCGCGCGAAAGAGTTCCTCCATCCCGGCCGGATTGCACACGGTGAGCAGTTCGGCCGTTTCAGAGGTGAACAGATAGGTGTGGGGCAGGCCGCGCGGCAGGAACGCGGTGTCGCCGGATCGCAGTTCCCACCGCTTGTCGCCAGCCCAGAACACCCCGGTCCCCGAGAGCAGGAACACGGTCTCGTCTTCGTGTTCGTGGACGTGGACGGGCGAGGCCGTCCCGTTGCGCATCGTGGAGCGGATCGCACTCAGCCGTCCGTCGGTCGCGGCGGCATCGAGCGTGATGTGGTGGACGCTTCCGCCGATCCAGGCGAGCCGCTGTTGCTCGCCGGCACGCGCGATGTACGCGAAGGTCACGGGTGACTCCGTTCTGGGATGTCGGATGAGCCGTAGGAGCGCTCAGAGGATAAGTGGGGTGCCACACCACTTACGGTATCGGGGTTCTGATCTGCCGTGCAACCGCCGGGTCGAGTCGTTAGCATGGGGTGCGCCGGGCCGGGTCCGTACGACGGGCCCGGCCACCACAATCCTGCGACAGGTACGACGACACCGTGAGCTCTGAGAATCCGCCGAACCCGCCGACGTTGCGCGCGGACGCGGCGCGCAACCGGGCCGCGATCGTCGAGGCCGCCGCGGTGTTGTTCCGCCGGGACGGTGCCGAGGCATCGCTGGAGGAGATCGCCCGCGAGGCCAAAGTGGGCTCGGCCACGTTGCACCGCCGCTTCCCCGACCGCCAGGCGCTGCTGGACGCCGTGTTCATCGAGGACGTCGGCCGCTTGTGCGCGAAGGGTCGCGAGATGGGCGCGACGGATTCGCCGGCAGAGGCCTTATGGCGCTGGCTCGAACACGTCGCCGTTCACTGTGCCGCCGACGACGCGCTCTCGAAGCTGATCCGCGGCGGGGCCGCTAGTACGACGTCGCAGGCCAGGTCTTTCGTGCTCCTCGCAGAGACAGGCGGCGCTCTTCTCGAGTCGGCCGCAGCCGCCGGCTCCGTGCGTGGCGACGTCTCGATAGGCGAGTTGCTCGCGGTGGTCAACGCGATCGCCGACGCGGCCGCCTCCGGAGCCGGGGACGTCCTGCGCCTCCTGTCCCTCATCCGAGACGGTGCGACGCCCCGCGACCGCGGCGCTCTAGACGTGCGACGCGACTGACGACGTGGCCGGCCGGGGCCGGTGAAGCAAAGCCCGGCAGATGAGCACCACGCGCGTCCTCGCGAAGGCCCCGCACAGGAAGGTACTTCGCCCACCAGGCGTAGGCGATTGCCGCGACCGTGAGGACGAGCCAGGTCGGCGCGGTCCAGATGTGCTGCCGAGCGGCATCCGCAGACAGCATTGACGCCCATCTCAGGGCCCTGTGATACAGACCTTTGAGGTCATCGGTGCGCAGCCACGCGAACCAGTGGGAAGAACGCGATGGGCGCGGCACGGCGCGGAAGACCTTGCGCCTGCCGATAGTGTCGTCCAGGCAGGTCAAGCGGCGTGTTGGTACTCGTAGACGATGCCGCCGAGTCGGTCGTGTCGACGGATGTCGAGCCCGGTGATCCGCTGTGGGTCGGTGATCAGTGCGGGCACTGCACAGAATGGCGCGGCCTGCTGCACGGATTGAGGCGACCTTGCGTGGGCGTCCGGTTCGCCGGGGTCGGCAGTTGTTGGCATGGTGTCGGCGACCGGTGTTCCAAGGGGCCCACTGGCCTCGTTGGCGCGAGCATCGATTTGAGCGAGTTTCGCTTCTGCGCCGGCCAGGCTGACGTGGAGTCCTTCGATCTCGCCGAGCCAGCCTTCGCGTTCGGCCTCGGCGATGCGGTTGCGTAGGTTGTCGCGGATCTCCTCTAGTCGGCCGCGTTGGGCCGGGTCTGGCCGGAGGAGCGAGCACCTGGCACATGCTTCTCTGAACTTGAGCCGATCTTGCTTCTGCGATGCGAAACTCGCTGGTTGGATCTCGGTCGTCTTGCCAGGATCGGCCTGTCCCGTCAACAGGTGTCGCCAGGGCGCCCGAGGTCTTCGTGGCCGAACCGGTGGGAGTAAGAGGCGGCTCGCGGGGTGGTCGCACGCGTGACGCGCGAACGGCGTCCTGAGTAGACCCCACCGGACCTGGCATTCGAGAGCTGGGGTCGGCGTACGACGGGTACTACTGGTCGCGGGTCCTGTCGTGGTAGGTGCGGAAATCGAAGAAGCCCAGCTCGTCGACCCTGAGTTCGTTTTCGATCTCCCGCAGGGTCCAGCAGTGGCCGGAGTAATCGTCGACAGCGACGCCGCCTCGTTGGAGCAGGCAGGATACAAGGCCGCGGATCTCGGCCGTGCCGTCGATACGACCGGAGATGTCGACTTGCAATGCCCAGAATGGGCGGGAACCGAGAGCAGCCTCCAGCAGCCGGACGTCATCGGGTTCCCAGTCGCTGAACAGTTGGCCGTCACGCGTGTCTTCGAGGTTGATGTAGAGCTGTCCGTCCGTCCAAAAGCCGGCCTGGCCGTCGAACAGATCGTCAAGCGTCGCCACGGTCGTGGCCATCTCGCCGCTTGGGAAGACGAAGACGGTCCGCATAAGGCGAGCGTAAGCGGTCTTGGAGGGCGGCGGCCAAGCCATTTCGAGCTGCTCACGACTGCTCGCTGTGGGCTGCGACGGTACGCGCGAAAGCCGGGGCGCGAGTCGGCATGCCCAGGTCGACGCTGTGCAGGTCGCGTCGGTCGAGCTGGGTGAGCTTGTCCTCGGCGCCGGCCAGGCTGACCTTCAGCCCTTCGACCTCGCCGAGCCAGCCTTCGCGCTCGGCCTCGGCCACGCGCGCGATGAGGTTGTCCGGTGTTCCCGCTCGTGGGTGTCGCGACGGCTCTGATCAGCATGGTGGTCGGCATCGGCGCCACTACGGCTGCGGTGGGGGCGCTGACTGGAATCGGGTTTATCGGAAGTGCGCTGGTCTTCCGGGGGAGCGGGATTGCGGGACAGATCTTGCCTGGAGTGACGACGGCGGCAGGGCTGTCCTGCGCGGCGGCGATTGGGGTGGCGTCGGACTGGGGCTTGTGTGGGAGGCCGCTGCCGCTGCGGTACTAGCCGTGGCCACTTTCGAGCTACGCCGAATACTGGGCCTGCGAATCCTCGACGCGCGTTGGTGGTCGGATCGGATCAGCTCGGACGAGCTGATCAGCTTGACGTCTCTTCCGGGCGGCTCGGTGTTCGTATCCCCTCTGAGCTGCGCCGGGACATAGCGCACATGTCCGCCACGGGTGCAGCGTTGATGCAGGGTCGGCGTGTCGCCGATGAGGCTGAGTGTCCTGTTTCGCCAGTGTGTGACGCGGTGTCAGCTATTGACCAAGCATTTCCTCGGCGGTGACCGCCGACGATTCCGGGCACGGCATCAGCTGTCGAGCGCCCAGCGCACGAACCGCAACTTGAGCGCGAACCCTGCCTTCTCGTAGATCCCGGACGCTTCAGACGGGGTTGCCGAGTCCACACGCAAGATTGCGCGGTCGTAGCCCTGATCGGCGGCGGCCCGCAACGCGTGGCCGATCAGCGCGCTGGCGACGCCGCGCCTCCGGTAGTCCCGGAGCGTGCCGATGAGGATGAAGTGCACGGAGCGGTCGCCGGTGGCCACTGTGTCGGCCTCCCAGCACTTGGTCAACAGCATGCTCACTGGAGCCCCGTTCGCCACGTCTCGGAGCAAGAAGCTCAGGTTTGGCTGGAACGCGTGGTTGATCATCCTGTTCTTCCAGTTGTCCACGGGCATTTCCGCCAGACCCGCGTCCTTGAAGGACTCGTTCCGGATCATCCGGAACTCCTCGTCGTTCTGCTCCGACCAGGGCTCCACCCGCAGCTCCTCGGGGACCGCCGCGTCGGGGATCGCCGCGCCGAGCGAGTGCTCCAGTTGCTGGTAGTACCAGACCGGCGCAAAGCCCTGAGACCGGAAGAGCTCGGCCGCGCCAGCGATGTGCTCGGCATTCTGGACCTGGACCACGAGCTTCACCGTCGGGTGCTGCTGCGCGTGCAGCGCCTTCGCCGCCGCCACCCCGGCTTCCACGAGCGCCGTGCCGATGCCTCGGCGGCGGTAGTCGGGGTGGACCCCGCCGTCCATGGAGACCCGGTGAACTTCTTCTGTGGCCGGTTTGTAGCTGACCTTCATGAAGCCGACCATGATGTCGCCGTCGAAGGCGCCGAGGCTCGCACGCTCCAAGTCCAAATAAGGGTCGATCAGCTCCTGGAGGGTGTCCTCCTCGACGTAGTGCTCGCCGATCTTGGCGACGGCTTCCATGGCATTGAGAAGATCGGCACTCCCCTTCGCATCCCCGATGGTGAGCGGTCGCCACGTAAGGGAGCTGGATTCTTCGATCACGCGGCCGACAGTATTCGCTGCGCGTGCGAGCTGCCACCGGGTTTCCCGACGAGGTGAGTTGCACCCGGTCATGGCTGCAAGTCCACGACGCGGGTTTCGAGGTCGGCGATGCGGCGGTCGACGAAGCGGTTGTTCTCGCGGGCGGCGGCCAGCTTGTCGGTGAGGGCGCGGATCTCCGTCTCCTGATCGCGGACGGCACGCTCGAGCGCGAGGTTCCCGCTGGTCATGCGGCTGCGGTCCTCTTCGGTCCAGCCGGTGTCCAGTTCGCGGATCTGGCCGAGGAACTCGGCGATCTGCTCGCGCTGGCGCGGGATCTCGGCGTGCGCGGCTTGAGCGCGTCTTCACTGTTCAGCGCCTGCTCGCGCCAGGAGGCTTCCATCGACTGCTGTTCGGCTTCGCGGCCTTCGGCTCGGCGCCCGGCAGCCTGAGCAGTGCCTGCCTCGATGATCTGTTTGGCCTCGTGATTGTCGTAGAGGAAGGTGCGAGAGACGTCGGCTCGGCGAGCGACGGCGGCGGCCACGGTGATCGGGGTCTTGTCTTTGAGCATGCGGCTGACCACTTCGCGAACTCGGTCGAGGCTCGCCTCGGTGCGAGCTTGACGGGCGGCCAGCGCGCGGCTGGTCCGCTGGGACGGCACCGCTGCCGTGGTGGTGGGCTGGGGTCATGCGTCGTCATCGTTCCTGTTCGGTGTCGTGCGGAGGGTCGTCGGTGGTCTGGGCGAGTTCGGCGGCGCGGAAGGCGAGCGACCGCATCCAGCCGAAGTGGTCCTGGGGGCCGGCCGTAGCCAACGGCCAGGGCCTGCTGGAGCAGGCCGAGGTTTGGCCAGCGCCTTCTGCAAGCCGTCGCGGTGCCGCGAGGAACGCCCGGTCCTCCGGGGCGAACCTGGCCCGGTTTGAGCCCTGCTGCCGCTGCAGGACCGCCAGTTGATGACGTAGGGACAAGATCTCCGCGTTCTTGTCCCGGTCGCTCATCGGCAACAACCCGCAACACCGCGAAGGCGTTGGTGACTGCGAGATAGGTCAGACGCAGAGATCACAGGGGGTGACCCGCAGGTGGACCCCGCACCGGCATGACAAGCCCATACCTTGATGACCTGCCCGGACGAGGTATTCGGCAGGCACAGACCTGTGCGGGTCCTTTTGAGTCGAGCCTTCTGACTCTTGATTCGTGGGCGTGTTGCGTCGCCGTACACGCGGGATGAGCCGGCATGGGGCAGGCCCATATGTAATGCGATCTGTAGCTGTGGTCGCCCGTCCTTCTTCCGCTTCGCGCCGCTGCTCGTGGGTGGCTCGTCCGGTGGCACTGATGGTGACCCGGCGGCGCGTGAGGTTGCCGCTACTTCCATCACCAAGTCCCTCCCAGCGCGGGGCTCCGGCGCTGAGGGTGGTCCGGACCGCCGCGGCCGTCTCGTGTGTGCCGGACCGGTACTTCCAGCCGATGTTGCCGCAGTGCGGCCATGGCGTGGCGTACCTCGTCGACAGCCGGCGTATCAGCACCGTCGTGCTAGTAGGGATCTGACACTCGATCCTGAAGGCCCGCGACCCAATAACGACATCGTCGTCCTCGGCCGGAGCCATGGAACCGGATCGGAACGTCGTGACTCTTTATGTCTCGATCGGCGGACCGGATGAGGGACAGGGAATGCGAAATGAGACGGAACGTCTGGCAGAGTTCGGCGAGTTCGCCGTGGCGCGCCAGCAGCACCTGCTCCGTACGGCGTACTTGTTGTGCGGGGACTGGCACGACGCGCAAGATCTCGCGCAGACCGCGCTGACGAACCTGTGCTACGCCTGGCACCAGGCGCGGCGGGCTGACTCTCTGGACGACTACGCCCATCGCATCCTGATCAACGCCTATCTGAGCCGGCGGCGGAAACTCGGCCGCGAACGTCAGACCTGGGCTGGGATCGATCCGTCCGTTCCGTCGTCCGACCAACCGGAACTTCGGCTGACGCTGCTTGCGGCGCTGGCCGAGCTGCCGAGGAAGGGCCGGGCCGTCCTGGTCCTGCGCTTCTGGCACGACCTGAGCGTGGAGGCGACGGCCGCCATCATCGGGTGCAGCACCGGAACGGTCAAAAGCCAGACCTCGCGGGCTCTGGCCAAGCTCCGCGTCGTGCTCGGCGACTCCCTGACCGACTTCGAACCGCGCGGCCTCGACACCGGCGTGCGGAGAGGGACCGACCATGACTGACCAGACTCCCGAAGACTCCGTCCGAGGCCTGTTCGACCAGGCTCTTGGCTCCGATACCCCGCTCGTGGACTTGGTGCCGGCCGCCCTGGATGGCTACGGCCGCAAGCGCCGCATGCGCCTGGCCGCCATGTCCGGCAGCACCCTGGCCGTCTTGGGTACCGTGGCCCTGGCCTCGGTGCTCGTCGGCGGCGGTGCCGCCCCGGCCGGCCATTCGGCCGGGGCGGGAGCACCGCCCGGGCGGCCGAGCGCCAGCGTCCCGGCTTCGCCCACCCGGACCAAAGCGACTGACGGGCAGCTGAAGCTGTCGACGACGGCAACGTTGCCCGGCTCGGCCTCCGACTACGTCCCCACATCGACGATCAGCGCGGACTGCAAGGGGCCCTGGCTGGCGAAGCCGGATGCGGAGACGTACCCGAACGGGGCGGGGCCGCGGACGCAGGAAGAGGCAAGCTGGGCCTGCCAGCAGCTGCTGCCGGCCCTGCGGAAGGTGCTGCCCGGCGTGACGCTGCAGACCAAACCCGCGACGTACACGTTCAAGGGCACGCCCGGCGCGCCCCCGCCCGCGGACGGCTACCCCGCGGCAGGCCTGGGCGATTTCCAGCTGACGTACAACGGCGGCGCCGCCACCATTGATGTGAATGCCCATGGGAAGAACCCGAGCGTCCCGGACGAGCTGCAGGACCCGAAGACCAGATGCAGCCAGAGCATCGCGACATGTGTGAAGGACGGCGCCTACATCGTCGAAATGGACAAGTCCTTCCCCGAGGGCACGTCCTTCGAGGTCTTTGCACCGGACGGCACAATGGCGACGATGGCGATCAGCGGCGGAGTGCTACCGGCCTCGGGTCTGCCTGAAGTGGGCGGAACCTTCGTGCCGATCCCACTGACAGACGCGCAGCTGAAGGCGTTCGATGGCAATCTTGCGCTCGTCAGGGCGCTCGAAGCGGCTCTTGAGCACTTCAAGCACTGAGTGACGTAGGACTCTGTTGTTGCTGCGGGGCGGCGTTCCCAACTCTGGGGCGCCGCCCCCACGTACGTCGGCGACGAACTCGACGCCACCATCCCCTGCAGCCGCCGACTACGCTCCGGCGAATTGGGCTCCTCGACCCGCGCCCGGTAGGCCTGCCCGAGTGCGACCGATGCCGGCGCGGCGGCCAGTTCGTCGAACTGCTCGACGGTGATCGGCTCGCCGAGTGCGGTCACGGCGTCGAGGTCCGCGGACTGGCAGGCCGTCTCCATCTCGGCGAGCGGCTCCCCCGGCGTCAGGTCGGGGAACTCCTCGAGTCCGTCGGCGAATGGAGAGTAGGCGTAGCCGAGTGCCTCGGCGGCCTTCTGGGGATCTGGATCGGTCCAGGCGTCGAGGAGGTATTCGATGATGACGGCCGCTGCCTGGTAGGGCGTGCAGGCTCCGACGCGCTCGTCGATCCCGGCGGCGGCCAGTGCTGCCAGGTCGGCGTGGGCCTTTGCCCGGCCGATGGCCTGTGCCGCGATGATTCGGTCGACACTCGCCGCTGGAGGTGGTCGTCGATGGTCCTTTCCCCTACCAGGTGAACATGCTCTAGCCCTGGAACCAGCCGCCGGAACTGCTGTCGGGGAGCATTTGATTGACAAGTACCAAGTCTGCTCGACGTGACGATCGGTGTCCCGTACAGGCTGGTCGTGGCGTGCCAGTCGAACGAGCCGTCCGGCGCGAGCTCGGTCGGCGTGCCGACGAGGTCGGTGGCGTTCATCGGGACGCTTGACCCTCACGTGACGTCATGCCGCATAGTCGTCGGCATGGAGGAGCACCTGACTGTCGGGCGTGTGGCGGAGGTGGCCGGCGTGACCGTCCGTACGCTGCATCACTACGACGAGATCGGGCTCGTTCGTCCGTCGGCGCGGACCGCGTCCGGGTACCGGGCCTACTCGGCCGGTGATGTGGAGCGGTTGCGGGAGGTGCTGGTTTACCGGCGGTTGGGGTTCGGGCTGCGGGAGATTGCCGACTTGGTTGGTGATCCGTCCATTGACGCGGTCGGGCACCTGCGCCGGTTGCGTGGGCTGCTGCTGGGGCAGCGTGACAGTGCCGATGCCATGGTGGCTGCCATCGACGGGGAGTTGGAGGCGCGGGCGACGGGGATGACGCTGACGCTGGAACAGCAGCTTGGGATGTTCGGCGCGCGGCTTAATGACGTCATCGGGGACGCGTATCCCGTGACGCGGCACACCGAGCCGCGGATCGCCGAGCAGGTCTGGGCCGCGGTGGGTGACGCGCGGACCGTGTTGAACGTCGGGGCCGGCACCGGTGCCTACGAGCCGCCGGGGCGCGAGGTCGTCGCGGTGGAGCCTTCGGCGGTGATGCGGGCGCAGCGGCCGGCGGGTGCGGCGCCGTGTGTCGGGGCTGTCGCCGAACAGCTGCCGTTCGCCGATCGGTGCTTCGATGCCGCGATGGCGTTCAGCACCGTTCATCACTGGAGGGACCCGATCGCAGGGTTGCGCGAGATGCGGCGTGTGGCCAAGCGGGTGGTGGTGTTCACGTTCGACGCCAGCGACTTCGCGTGGCGCCGCCGCTTCTGGCTCACGCGCGACTACCTGCCAGAGGTCGCCAGCCTCCATGCGGACTGGTCGTTGTCCGATCTCGCGGAGGCGATCGGGGCCCGCGTCGAACCGGTGCTCATCCCGTGGGACTGCGCCGATGGCTTCTTCGAGGCGCATTGGCGTCGGCCCGAAGCCTATTTGGACGAGCATGTGCGCCGCGCGGTATCGACCTGGACCAGGGTCGGCGCGAAGGCCGAGCAGCGGGCGGTGAGCGACCTGCGTGACGACCTCGCCTCGGGGCGGTGGTCCGAGCGCAATCGCGAATTGCTTGGCCTGGATGCGGCGGAACTCGGTTTGCGCTTGCTCGTCGCCTGAGACAACGCCCCTTTTGCCGCCTCGGTCATGTCAGCCGTGGACGGCCATCTGATGCTGCGTGCCTGGCGCAGACTACTACGAAAGGATCTGTGATGAAGCGAACCGGAGACCACACCCCTGCTGCCGAACGACGAGGCGAGCGGCCGCCGAAGGACGCCCGGCAGCTGCTTGCCTCGTCGTTCGGGTCAGCGGCGGTCGCGTACGCCGAACACCGCCCGGACTACGCCAAGGCCGCGGTGTGCTGGGCCCTTGAACCCGCGCCCGGCCTGCGCGTGCTCGATCTCGGCGCCGGAACCGGCAAGCTGACCGCGACGCTGGTCGCGCTCGGTGCCGAAGTCATCGCTGTCGAGCCGGACGCGGCGATGCTGACCGAACTGCGCCGAGCGCTACCGACTGCCCAGGCCCAGGCGTTGCAGGGCAGCGCCGAGGCGATACCGCTGCCGGACGCGTCCGTCGATGCGGTGTTGGCCGGCAACGCCATGCACTGGTTCGACATGGCCGTGGCCGGACCCGAGATCGCCAGGGTCCTGGCACCCGGCGGTATCTTGGCCGGGCTGTGGAACCTCATGGACGACCGGGTCGGGTGGGTTGCCGGCCTCGCGCAGGTCAGCGGGAGCGCGGCCATCGGGCCGCGTGACACGCCCGCCAACTGGCGCATCGAGACGGCCTACATGCACCTCCCCCAGACCGGCGTGGCCGCCCGGTTCGGCTCGGCCGAGCAGGCCGTGTTCGCACATGGACAGCGCCGCACTGCCGACTCCCTGGTGGCAACCCTCGCGACACGCGCAGGGATGCTGGTCAAGCCCGAAGAGGAGCAACAGGCCACGCTCAGCCGGATTCGGGCTTTCCTGGCGAGCAGGCCGGAGACTGCCTGCGGCGAGTTCACACTCCCGATGCTGACCGGTGTGCTGCGTGCCCGGCGGCTGTGACGACGAGGTGTTCTTCGTAGCGCGCGGTACGTCGGCCTATTCTCAGTTCACGACGTGAGTTGTCCAGTTCGCCTTGTCCATACCGAGCGAGGTGATCCGGTCCAGCAGCGCTTCGGGGCCGCCGACCGATGCCAGGGCGTCGACGCCGGCGACAACGTGGTCCAGTACGCAGATGCGCAGGCCCTTGGAGTCCTTGCAGACACCATCACCCTCGGCTGGTTGGGGGGTGTTCGTGGACCCGGACGGCGATGATTGTGAGTCCGACGGCTGCACGACGTACGTCCCAGTCTGCGTTGCCGGTACGGGGCTTAGGCCCGCCGATGGCGTGATTGAGATACTGAAGTACCCGCTCTTATTCGGGGGCCCGTCTGCTGCGTATGCGATGCCCGCGCGCATGCCGACGTGGCCGATCGGATCCGGGTCGTTCAGACCGGCCGAGATCAGCGTGAGGTCCTTTGGCAGGCCCTCGACGTGGAACGGCAACGGTACCGCGGCACCCTCGGTGGTGATCGAATCGGCGACTCTGGTCAGCAGCGCGGTCAACTGCGCGCCGTGGATCGCGTAGTCGCCGCCGAGTGCGAACCAGGAGCCGGATGCGGTCTGCCAAGCCAGTGACAGGTCGGCCGGCGAGTCGGTGGTGTCCGCGACGATGTAGGCCTTCGAGCTTCCGCTGACGGTCGTCGGGGTCAGGGTTTTGTACGGGGACGAGAAATTCGGCTCCCGAGTCCACTTGCTCAAAAAGAGCCCGTTCGATGGCCCGGGGAACTGGCCGATGGGTCCGTTTTGGGCCGGCTGCGCGGGTGAAGCGCTTATTGAGTTCGGGCCGACGTAGTTGTAGATCCCTCCGAGGTTGGGGTCGGTGTCGAGCTGGTAGGAGTTGATCCGGTAGCCGTCCGGCAGGTAGCCGAAGGTGCCGATGGGGATGAGCGGATCGGTGCCGATGAGGTCGGGCGCGGTAGTCGTGTTCGAGCTCGGGGCGGGCGGGTGCGCCGGCGACGTGCCGCCGAGCCCGTTCGCCACCAGCGCGCAGACCGCCACCACCGCCACGCCGCCGCCGACGGAGGCCAGCCGCGAGGCTCGGACCCGGCGCCGGCCGTCGGCCCGGGCCTTGCCGATATCGACGGTGCACACCGGGTCGTCGGCGAATGCGGCCTCCGCCAGGTCGTCCAGTGACGCCCGCAAGTCGGTCATCATGTTCCCTCCGTAACGGTGATCGGATTCGGATCGAGGAGGTCGCGCAGGCTCGCCAGGCCGCGGGAGGACTGGCTCTTCACGTTGCCGGTCGAGCAGCCCATCACCTGGGCCGTCTGCTCGACCGACAGGTCGCAGTAGAAGCGCAGCACCACCGTCGCGCGCTGGCGGGGCGGCAGCCGCGACAACGCCGTCCTCAGATCCAGCCCCAGCTCCACGTCACCCGTGAGAACGGCCAGGTCTGGGTCGGGACGGGACGCGGTCCCGTCGCCTCCGAAGCGGTGAAGGAGCGTCCACTTCGCCCAGCCGGAGCGTTGCTCATTCAGATAGGTGTTGATCAGCGTGCGGCGCGCGTAGCCGTCGAAGTTGTCCCCGTGCGAGGCCTTGTGCCAGTGCACGTAGAGCTTGGTGATCGTACTCTGGACCAGGTCATCGGCGCGGTGTAAGTCCCCACACAGCAAGTAGGCGACCCGCCGGAGCCAGGCTTGGCGCGCGATGACGTATTCGGTGAACTCGGCGTCGCGGTCAGGCTTCGCCATAGGCTTGCCCCTTTAGGCTCGGTGTATGGACACTGACTCAACACACCCGGGCCTGCGTGGGGTTGCACGTCTGTGATGGGTCGTACTCGCTGATCAAGCTTCAGCTGTGAGCTTTCGATGGGCCTGCTCGGTCTGCCACACCGTGCTCGCCGCCACGGCGCTGGCCAGGAGCAGCGCCCAAGCTCCGGCTCCTGGCACGTCGCGGACGTACAGCCCGGGAGTGTCCGGCACTTTGAAGATGTTCGTCACGAGTACCAGTAGTAGACACACGAAGATGACGCCGACCCAGATGCGGCACAGCGAAAGCACGCTGTCGGCGCCGTCTCGCCGCTGAGGAGTCGCTGACCGGCGCAGGAAGGGGACGAACGCGGCGAGCGGAACGTGAGGGTCAGCTGCGCCGTTTGCAGGCCCGATGTCTTGTTGTGCCAGTATGCGTAGCCGATCGGGCGGAAGTTTGCCCCGACGAACGATGCTGCCGCTACGACGATTCCGCCCAGGTGCGAGGCCACCACGCGGCGTGGCGTGGGCGAGGGCTTCGTCGGCGGAGGTACCGGAAGTACTCGATCGTCCGTCACGGTGGTGAGGGCCGCGTCGGCGGTGGTGAGGGCTGCCTCGGCGGTGGGCCGGCGCTGGGGATCCTTGCTCAGCAGTGGGAGAACAGGTCGCCGGCGGGACTGTCGTCGCCGTGCACCGCGGTCCCGAAGTCCGCCAGCAGGATCCCGCCGTCGTCCGCGGGCAGCACGTTGGAGGGCTTGACGGCCCGGTGCACGTTCCCGGCGGTGTGTGCCGCGCTCAGTGCCTTCAGTACTTCCTGGGCGATCTGCCGAACCCGTTCGAGGGGCAGTCTGCCGTTGGCGTCGAGCTCCTCCTGGAGGGAGTGCCCGTTCACCAGCTCCATCACGATCCACGGGGTGCCGTCGTCGACGACCACGTCGTGCACGGAAACGATGTGCGGATGGGCACGCAGCTGGGCGGCGTTGCGCGCTTCGCGCATGGCTCGTGCGATTCGCTCGGCTCGTTCTTTGTCGGAGCCGACCTGGGACAGCTCGATCGCCTTTACCGCGACGTCGATGCGGAGGCTCTCATCGCGTGCCTTCCACACCCGCCCGTAGCCGCCGGCCCCGAGCTCACTGATGAGCCGGTATCGTCCGGCGACCAGTCGTCCCTCACCCGTCATCGTGGACCAAGCTAGGCGCCGCCCTCGCTTTTGCAAGGGCGATCGCCACTACTCGGTGTTCAGCGGGGATTTTCTGTCCCGCTACGAAGTCTCCTGAGTGTTCATGGGAGTCCGGAAGCGTCGCACCTCCTGCGGCCAGCCGCAGGCGACCGCGATCTTTCCCGCCCACAGCCGTGCCGCCTGCTCGTCGTCCACGTCGACGACGGCGAAGCCGCCGAGGTACTCCTTGGTCTCGACGTACGGGCCGTCGGTGAACAGCGGCGTGCCGCTGGACGCGTCGACGCTGAAGACCGGGGCGGTGTCGTCCAGGCCCCCGGTGAAGACGAAGACCCCGGCCGCTTTCATCTCCGCCACCAGCGCCTTGACGGCCTTGGACTTCTCGCGCAGTTCCTCGGCCGTGTGGTCGGGCACCCACTCGTCGTTGAAGGCGATGAGGTACTCGGTCATGTCTCCTCCTTGTTCTGGCAGCTTGTTCCGGCAGCTTCGTCCGGCCGCCTCTCACCTACTCGACGAACTGCTCGCTGCCGATCCGACAGGCTGGCGGAGACTATTTTGCCCGCGAGCAGGTCTGCCGATCCGCCGATGACGAGCTGGTCCGTGACCGGTTCGAGGTCCGAGATCGACGCCGGTTTGTAGCGGCGCGCGCTGCGAGGACGAGCGCGTCGCCGTCCTGTGCCGCCGACGTGGCGAGGAGACGGTTGCCGGTGAGGAGACGGTTGCCGGCGAGGCGGGTGGGGCCGGGTTGGTGGGATGGGTGGAGGAGGCCGGGCCGGCGACGGTACCTCGGTGGGTATCGCCGCTTGAGTCGGCCAGCCAGGTGCCGATCCCCGCGACCGCAGCGATGGCCGCCAGCGATAAGACGGGGCCGGCACCGCCCGGTGCCGACCCCGTCCACACACGATGCGACCGCTTAGAAAGCTGACAGCCCGTTCGGCGTTCCTACGCCGGTGGGTCCGTCGTAGCCGGTGACTGCGTTGCATTGGTAGTCGCCGCCGCAGTCCGTGAAGATGCTGTTGTTGCCGCCGACGACGTCGTTGAGTCCGGCCTTGGCTGCCGGTGCGTAGAACGGGGAGGCGTTGTTGTACTTGGCGGGGTTGCCGGCTAGGGCGATGACGCCGGCGATGAATGGTGAGGAGGCGCTGGTGCCGCCGACGACGTTCCAGCCGGAGGGTAGGCCTTCCAGGTCGGGGGTGTCGGTGACGTAGATGGCCGGGCCGGTCTGCGGGTCGGCGTTGGCGGCGACGTCGGCGACCATGCGGCCGGGGCAGTTGGGATCGGTCTGCCACGTGGGCTTGTCGACCCAGGCCGAGCAGCCGGAGCCGGCGCCCTGCCAGGCGGTCTCGGACCAGCCGCGGGTGTTCGTGGTCTTCGTCAGCGAGGTGCCGCCGACGGAGATGACGCTGCTGAACACAGCCGGCTCGTTGGGTATCCTGTAGCCCTCATCACCGGAGGAGACGGTGATCGCGACACCGGGATGCGCGTAGTGCGCGGCGGAGCCTGGCGTCAGGCTGGACTCGGCGAGGCCGTAGCTGTTGCTTACTTCCGTGGCACCGAGCTTGACCGCGGTGTCGACCGATGCGCCCAGATCGTCGGAGGACGCCGTGTTCCCCTCGACGAGCATGATCTTGCACTGCGGGCAGGCCGCCGAGACCATGTCCAGGTCCAGGGCGATCTCCACGCCCCAGCCCTGGTCGGCCGGCACCGGGGTGGTGGTGCCTTGTTCGTTGACTTTGGTGAAGCAGCCGTTGGCGGTGGTGCAGGCTGGCAGGCCGTAGGTGGAGCGGTAGACGGCCAGGTCTGCCTCGGCGGTGGGGTCATCGCCGGCGTCGACGATGGCCACGGTCTGGTTGGCGCCGCCGGTGGTGGGCAGGTTGTAGGCCGAGTGCAGGTCTGCCGGGCCGAAGCCGGCCGGCAGGGTGGCGGCAGCCGCGTTCGCGGCGCCGACCCGGCCGATGTGTGCGGGCTCGTGGATGTCGGTGCGGGCTTGGGCGAAGCAGCGGTCGAAGCCGGGCTTGGCGGTGGCGCACACGTTCTTCACGTTGGCCGGGGTTTTGCTGTGGACGGCGGCGGCAGAGGCGGTCGTGCTTGCGTTGGCCGGCGCCACTGCGGCGGCGATCGTGCCGACGGCCAGCACAGTGGCCCCCACCACCCCGTACAGCCGATGGTTACCTATTCGGCTCATGATCCTGATCCCCCTCAGCCGATCGTGTAGGCGTTGTCAACGGTCTGCGTGATCGACCCGCCGAGGGCGTCGGAGGCCGTCACCTTCAGCCACGGCGTGCTGCCCTTGGCGCCGCCGTTCGGCCACATCGCGACGTAGTGGCCGGAGCCGGCCGGGATCACCGTCGCGGCGGTCCAGGTCGCGCCCTTGTCGAAGGACACTGACACGGTGGCGCCCTTGATGGCCGCCTGCGACCCGGCCCCCTCATAGGACTGGTGGCCGACGTTCAGGTTCAGGACCGTCAGCGGGCCGTGGGTGGTGTTCATGTCGTCACTGGCCAGTTGGTAGTTCAGGTCCAGGACCGGCAGGATCGAGCACGGCGTGGTGCTGCCGGCCTGCGCGTTGCAGGTGTCGTCGGAGGGCAGCGTCCACTTCGGGTCCGGAGTCGGCGTGTAGGGCACTGTGACGTCGGTGTGCGTCACCGTCGACTGGGAGATCGGGAACTGGCTCAGGTCCTGGTCGTAGACGAACCGGTAGGTGCCGGGGGTCTGGGCCTGGCCGGTGAGCTCGGTGCCGGAGGTGTAGTCCTGAGAGAACACCTGGTTGCCGTCACGGTAGGCGGTGAAGTGCCTGCCGATCGGGCCCTCCGGTTCGCCTTCGGTGTCCGGCGAGCTGTCCTGGTACATGTTCAGGGACAGGTCGACCGTGCCGCCGTCGGCGCACGCGCGGCAGAAGGTGCTGCTCTTGTACTGCCCGACCTGCGGCGTCAGCGGGCCCCGGCCCCACGTGCGCCAGGTGTCGGTGTGCCCGGCGTATGGCAGGTCTTCGGCCTTCATGTTCAGCATCGCGAGGCCGGGACCGCCACTGGACGCTGAGAAGTTCGTGGCCACGGTGCGCCCCCAGTTCAGACCACTGGCCGCGCTGACGTATTCGGTCAGGCTCCCCGGGGAGGTAATCGTTCCGCCGGCGTCAGCGGAGCCGAACGTCGGGACGAAGGGCCCGGTCATGAACAGCCCGGTGTGTGCGGTGTTGCTCGGGTCGCTGACGAAGGTGTTGTGGACCGTGGTCAGTGTCGACGGGTCGACCTTGTACGTCTGGTCCGCGTCGATGTGGTCGGTGGCCGGGAACATCACGTCGTACCGGTAGGGATCGGCGGTGCCGGCCGGGCTCGTGGCGGTCCAGCCGGCCATCTGGTAGCTGAAGGTGCCGAACTGCGCCTTGGCCGTCGGGTTGACGTAGGCGGCTCCGGGGCCGTCGGTGTTCGGGAGCAGAAAGCTGAAGTCGCCGTTGACGTCGGTGCTCTTGAAGAACAGAAAGTTGGTCTGGAGGTCGGCCGGCCGTGGAGTCGTCACCTGCACCTGGGACGTCGCGGTGCGCTGGTCGGCGGTCACGGTGGTCGTGCCGGTGGTGCCGACCGTGACGCCGAGCTGGGTCACCTGGTACGTCTTGGTGAAGTTGGTCGTGGGGTCGTAGCTCGAGAACTGAGTAATCACGTTGTAGTGGCCGGCAGGCACTGCGGCCCGCCCCACCCCGTTGAAGAGCTGGAGGGGGGCGCTCCACCGGGTGACGTCGTCGACGTTGGCCAGGTAGGTGAGACCGTAAGCGGCGGCCCCGTCCAGGCCCACGCCGTTGATCTGCAAGATGCCCATCGCGTAGTGCGGGGTGACGGCCGGCGTACTGCCCGAGGACAGGGCCGGGATCTCGTACTGGGACGCCACGAACTGGCCGGGCGAGGACACCACCGAGTCGGGGATGACGTAAGCGTGTTGCGGGTTCGGCGCGAAGCGGGTGGCCGGGACGCTGCGCCCGTCCGGGCCCAGGACCACGGTGGCCGCGTGGGGACCGGAGCCGGTGACGAGCACCCGGTCGCCGTTCGGCAGGGTGGTGATCTGCGGGGCCGCGGTGATCGCGAACGGGGTGGCGGCACCGGTGGCGCCGGTTGCGCCGGTTACGGAAAGCGCGGCGTTGGCCGCGGCGGCACCGGAACCGGCGGCGGTGGCGGTGGCGGTGGCGGTGGCCAGGCCCAGGGCCATGGCCGCCGCCAGGGTCGGGACACGGCGGGTACGTGCTAGCACAAGCAGTTCCTCCAGTTGTTCGCCATGGCATCAGTGCTCGGATGTGCCCGTGCACCGAAGCAATGTGCTCTTGCTTGCAGACAACTTGGAGGAATCGAATAGTTGGCCGGTGTCGCGAATTCGTTCTCTGATCTGGTGGGCGATCGCCCCCCCTCATCCAGCCTTTCCGTTGGCGTGGCGGTAGAACTCGGCGTGATCAGGCTCCAGGGGTGTGTTCCCGAGGAGCAGGTCGGCAGACTTCTCCGCGAGCATCATCACCGGGGCGTAGATGTTGCCGTTCGTCACGTACGGCATGGCGGAGGCGTCGACGACGTGCAGTCCTTCCAGACCGTGCACCGCCATGGTGGCCGGATCGAGGACCGCCATCTCGTCGGTGCCCATCCGGGCCGTGCACGAGGGATGCAGGGCGGTCTCCCCGTCCTTGGCCACCCACTGCAGGATCTGCTCGTCGGTCTCGACGGCCGGGCCGGGGGAGATCTCGCCGTCGCTGTACTCCGCGAGGGCGGGCTGCGCGAGGATGGACCGGGTGACGCGGATCGCCTCGACCCATTCACGGCGGTCCTGTTCCGTGGACAGGTAGTTGAACCGCAGTGCCGGTTTGGTGCGGGGGTCGCGGGACTTGATCTTCACGCTGCCGCGGGCGTCGGAGTACATCGGACCGATGTGCACCTGGTAGCCGTGGCCGCCGGCGGGGGCGGAGCCGTCGTAGCGGACGGCGATCGGCAGGAAGTGGAACATCAGGTTGGGGTAGGCGACGTCCTCGTTGCTCCGGACGAAGCCGCCGCCTTCGAAGTGGTTGGTGGCGCCGGGGCCCTTGCGCAGGAACAGCCATTGCGCGCCGATGAAGGGGCGTCGCCACATCTTCATGGCGGGCTGCATCGACACCGGCTGCTTGCACGCGTGCTGGACGTACACCTCCAGGTGGTCCTGGAGGTTCTCGCCGACTCCGGGCAGGTGCTGGACGGTCTCGATGCCGAGGGCTTTGAGTTCCGCGGCGTTGCCCACTCCGGAAAGCTGGAGCAGCTGTGGGGTGTTGATCGCGCCGCCGCAGAGGATCACCGTGCCGGCGCGGGCCTGTCGCGGTGTCCCGTTCCGGTGGCTGTATTCGATGCCGACCGCGCGTTTTCCCTCGAACAGGACCCGGTGGACCATCGAACGGGTCTGGACTTCGAGGTTGGGCCGGTTCAGGACCGGATGCAGGTAGGCGCGGGCGGCGCTCAGCCGCCGGCCCCGGCGCAGGTTGCGGTCGAAGGCTGCGAAGCCTTCCTGGCGGTACCCGTTGACGTCGTCGGTCAGCGGGTACCCGGCCTCCTGGACCGCTTTGAAGAAGGCCGGGAACAGGGGATTGGAGACGGGCCCCCGCTCCAGCACGAGGGGTCCGTCGTGGCCGCGGAAGACGCCGTCCTTGTCGGCGAGGCAGTTCTCCATCCGCTTGAAGTACGGCAGGCAGTGGGCGTAGTCCCACTCCTTCATGCCCGGGTCCGCGCCCCAGCGTTCGTAGTCGAGCGGGTTGCCGCGCTGGAAGATCATGCCGTTGATGCTGCTCGAACCGCCGAGGACCTTGCCGCGGGCGTGGTAGATGCGGCGTCCGTTCATGAACGGTTCCGGCTCGGACTCGTACTTCCAGTCGTAGAAGCGGTTGCCGATCGGGAAGGTCAGGGCGGCGGGCATGTGGATGTAGACGTCCCACGGGTAGTCCGGCCGGCCTGCTTCCAGGACCAGCACCCGATGGGCGGGATCGGCGCTGAGACGGTTGGCGAGGGCGCAGCCCGCGGAGCCTCCGCCGACGATGATGAAGTCGTAGTGCAGGGACATGATTCTCCTGCCAGAACTGTCGGCACCCGCACCGGGTGCGAGTTTCTTATAGCGAAACTACAACCGTGGTGCGCAACAGTCTTACCTCGTGTTCACCGTCCGTCAAGGCTTTCCACCTCTTGCCAACTGTTGCTCTCTCCGCAACACTGTGCGTAATCCGAGACAGCTGTGGAGGTGGGTCACCTTGACGGACAGCGAGGGTTTCCTTCTGACGCTGACCTGTGCGGACCATCCCGGCATCGTGCACGCGGTGTCCGGGTACCTGGTCCGGCAGGGCTGCGACATCATCGACAGCCAGCAGTTCGGCGACCAGGAGTCCGGCCGCTTCTTCCTGCGAGTCCACTTCTCCGGCGGTGGCGGCGGTGGCGGCGGTGCCGGCGGGCCCGGCCTGGACGCTCTCCGGGCGGGCTTCGAGCCGATCGCGACCGCCCACGGAATGACCTGGCAGCTGCACGACGCCGCCACCCGCCCGCGCGTGCTCATCATGGTCTCGCGCTTCGGCCACTGCCTGAACGACTTGCTGTACAGCTGGCGCGCCGGCACCCTCAAGGTCGACATCCCGGTCATCGTCGCCAATCACCCCGACTTCGCAGGGCTCGCCGCGTCCTACGGCATCCCGTTCGTGCACGTGCCGGTCACGCCCGAGACCAAGGAACAGGCCGAGGAACGGCTGCTCCAGCTCATGGACGAGCACCGCGTCGATCTGGTGATCCTGGCCCGCTACATGCAGATCCTCTCCGAGAACCTGTGCAAGCGCCTCGACGGCCGGGCCATCAACATCCACCACTCCTTCCTGCCGAGCTTCAAGGGCGCCAAGCCCTACCACCAGGCGCACGCCCGCGGCGTGAAACTGGTCGGCGCGACCGCCCACTATGTCACCCCGGATCTGGACGAGGGCCCGATCATCGAGCAGGAGGTCATCCGCGCCGACCACACCTTCTCGGCCGAGGACCTGGTGACCGCCGGCCGCGACGCCGAGTGCCTCGCGCTCTCCCGCGCCGTGCGCTGGCACGTCGAGCGCCGGATCCTGCTCAACGGCGCGCGCACCGTCGTCTTCCGCTGACGCCGACTGTCTTCCGCCGCACCGCTGTACCCGATTCAGGAGCCCCGCCCATGCCCGAGCATCTGCCCGAACACCCCGACTGGCTGTGGCGCACCCCCAACCCCAAGCGCTCCTACGACGTGGTCATCGTCGGCGCCGGCGGCCACGGGTTGGCGACCGCCTACTACCTCGCCCGCAACCACGGCGTCACCAACGTCGCAGTCCTCGAACGCGGCTGGCTGGCCGGCGGCAACATGGCCCGCAACACCACGATCATCCGGTCGAACTACCTCTGCGAGGAGAGTGCGGCGCTGTACGAGCACGCGCTCAAGCTCTGGGAGGGGATGCCGGAGGAACTGGACTACGACTTCCTCTTCAGCCAGCGGGGCGTGCTGAACCTCGCCCACACGTTGCAGGACGTCCGCGAGGGCACCCGCCGGGTCAACGCCAACCGGCTGGGCGGAGTCGACGCCGAGTGGCTGGACCCCGACCAGGTCCGCGAGTTCTGCCCGATCGTCAACACATCCCCGGACGTGCGCCACCCGGTTCTCGGCGCCACGCTCCAGCGGCGCGCCGGCATCGCCAAGCACGACCACGTCGCCTGGGCCCTGGCCCGCAAGGCCGACGCGTACGGCGTCGACCTGATCCAGGGCTGCGAGGTGACCGGCTTCCTGCGCGACGGCGATGGCGATCGCGTCGTCGGAGTCCAGACGAGCCGCGGTCCCATCGCCGCCGGGACCGTCGCGCTCGCCGCCGCCGGGCACACCAGCGTCCTGGCCGGGATGGTCGGGCTCCGGCTGCCGCTGCAGAGCCATCCGTTGCAGGCGCTGGTGTCCGAGCTCCTCGAACCGGTGCATCCGACCGTCGTCATGTCGAACCACGTGCACGTGTATGTCAGCCAGGCGCACAAGGGCGAGTTGGTCATGGGCGCCGGCGTCGACGCCTACAACGGGTACGGACAGCGCGGCTCGTTCCCCATGATCGAGCACCAGATGGCCGCGGCGCTGGAACTCTTCCCGATCTTCGCCCGCGCCCACGTCCTGCGGACCTGGGGCGGGATCGTCGACGTCACCCCGGACGCCTCGCCGATCATCGGCCCGACCCCGATCGGGAACCTGCACCTCAACTGCGGGTGGGGCACCGGCGGGTTCAAGGCGACGCCCGCCTCGGGATGGGTCTACGCGCACTCCATCGCCACCGGCGCACCGCATCCGCTGGCCGAGCCCTTCGCCTTGGAACGCTTCACCACCGGAGCCCTCATCGACGAGCACGGCGCCGCCGCCGTGGCGCACTGAATCTCTTCAAGGGGAGACCATATGCTGCTCATCGCCTGCCCCTACTGCGGCGAACGGGACGAGACCGAGTTCCACTACGGCGGCCAGGCGCACGTCGCCTACCCCGCGGATCCCGAGGCGCTCAGCGATGCTGAATGGGGCGAGTACCTGTTCGTGCGGGCCAATCCCAAGGGACCTTTCGCGGAGCGGTGGTCGCACGCTGCCGGGTGCCGCCGGTGGTTCAACATGCTCCGCGACACCGCCACCCACCAGATCCTGGCCGTCTACCCGGCCGGTCAGCCGTGCCCGTCGGCGGCGCAGACCGGGTCGGTGATCGCGTGACCACCTCGAACCGCCTGCCGGACGGCGGCCGCGTCGACCGTTCCTCAGTCCTCGGTTTCACTTACGACGGCGTCGAGTACAGCGGCCTGCGCGGTGACACTCTCGCCTCTGCTCTGCTCGCGAACGGGATATCGCACGTCGGTCGGAGCCAGTACCGGGACCGGCCGCGCGGAATCGCGACGGCCGGCGTCGAGGAAGCCAACGCCCTGGTTCAGATCGAGGGTCCGTGGTCGGAGCCGATGCAGTTGGCCACCACCGTCGAACTCTATGACGGCCTGGTGGCGACCAGTCTGTCGGGCCGGGGCCGTTTGGACCCGGACGTGGAGGACGTCGTCTACGACAAGAAGTACGTGCACGTAGACATCCTTGTCGTCGGCGGTGGCCCGGCCGGGCTCGCGGCCGCGGTCGCGGCCGGGCGCAGCGGAGCCCGGGTGCTCCTCGTCGACGACCAGCCGGAGCTCGGCGGATCGCTGCTCGCCGGACGGGAGACGATCAGCGGCCGGCCGGCGCTGGAGTGGGTGGACGAGGCGCAGGTGGAACTGGCCGCCATGGGTGAGGTGCGGATCCTCACCCGGTCCACCGCCATCGGGTACCACGACCAGAACTATGTGCTCGTCGTGGAACGCCGTGCTGATCACCTGGGGCCGCGGGCGACGTTCCGGACGGCCCGCCGGCGCCTGTGGCACATCCGGGCCCGGCAGGTGGTCCTGGCGACCGGCGCCCACGAGCGGCCGATGGTCTTCGCGGGCAATGACCGGCCCGGTGTCATGTCCGCGGCTGCGGTGCGCAGTTACGTGAACCGCTACGCGGTCGTTCCGGGGAGGCGGGTCGTCGTCTTCACGACTGATGATTCCGCGTATGCCACGGCTCTGGACCTGATGGCCGTCGGTGCGGTGGTGCGCGCGCTCGTCGATACGCGTCCGGAGCCGCCAGGCGACCTTGTCGCGGCCGCGCACAAGGCAGGGATCACGGTGCTGGCGGGATCGGCAGTCGTGGGGACTCGGGGGCAAGAGCGGCTGACGGCTGTCCGGATCGCCACGCTGGCCGCTGACGACTCGGTGCGCGGCCCGGTGCGCGAGCTGGAGTGCGATCTGCTCGCCGTGTCAGGGGGCTGGAACCCGGCCGTCGAGCTGTGGAGCCAGGCGCAGGGGACGGTGCGCTACGACGACGCGCTCGCCGCGTTCGTTCCAGACCGGTGTGCTCAGCAGGTGGTCGTGGCCGGGTCCGTGAACGGCGGCTACGACCTGGCCGGCTGCCTGCTCGGCGGCTTCGTCGCCGGGGCCGGTGCGGCCACCCGCGCCGGGTTCGAGGCCGCGGTCCCGCCCGCGCCGCCGTACGTCGGCGACCAGCCGCCGGCCGCGCCGCGCCCAGTATGGCTCGTGCCCGGCGAGGACGGCGACCCGTCGGTCTGGCACGAGCACTTCGTCGACCTGCAACGCGACGCCACTGTCGCGGACGTGCACCGCGCGGTCCGGGCGGGCATGCGCTCGGTCGAGCACATCAAGCGGTACACGACCATCGGCACGGCGCACGACCAGGGCAAGGCCTCCGGCGTGAGCGCCACCGGCGTCATCGCCCGGCTGCTGGGCGCCACCTCTCCGGGCGAGGTCGGGACGACCACGTTCCGCGGGCCGTACATGCCGGTGTCCTTCGCCCTGCTGGCCGGCCGTGAGCGCGGCGCGCTGTTCGACCCGGTGCGCACCACGTCCATCCATCCCTGGCACGAGCAGCACGGCGCGGTCTTCGAGAACGTCGGCCAGTGGAAGCGTCCCCGGTACTACCCGGAGCCGGGCGAGGACATGGACGCGGCGGTGTCGCGCGAATGCCGCGCGGCGCGCGGCGGCGTCGCGGTGATGGACGCCTCGACCCTCGGCAAGATCGATGTGGTCGGTCCGGACGCGGGCGTGTTCCTGGATCGCGTCTACACCAACGGATTCGCCAAGCTGGCGGTCTCCTCGGCGCGCTACGGGGTCATGTGCCGGGCCGACGGCATGGTCTTCGACGACGGCGTGACGCTGCGCCTGGCCGAGGACCACTACTTCCTGACGACGACCACGGGCAACGCCGCGGGCGTCATGGACTGGCTCGAGGAGTGGCTCCAGACCGAGTGGCCCGAGCTGCGGGTGCGGCTGACGTCGGTGACCGAGCAGTGGGCCACGGTCGCGGTGGTCGGCCCGCGCTCCCGCGAGGTCGTCGCCGTCCTCGCCCCGGACCTGGACGTCTCCAACGAGGCGTTCCCGTTCATGACGGCCCGCCAGACGGTGCTCGCCGACGGCGTGGCGGCCCGCGTCTGCCGCATCTCCTTCTCCGGCGAGCTCGCCTACGAGATCAACGTCGCGAGCTGGCACGGTGCGGCCGTCTGGGAAGCGGTGATGGCGGCCGGGGAGCCGCTGGGCATCACGCCGTACGGAACCGAGACGATGCACGTGCTGCGGGCCGAGAAGGGCTATCCGATCGTCGGCCAGGACACCGACGGCACGGTGACCCCGCAGGACCTGGGCATGGAATGGGTCGTCTCCAAGCAGAAGCACTTCATCGGCAAGCGCTCGTTCCGCCGGATCGACACCGCGCGTGCCGACCGCAGGCATCTGGTCGGGCTGCTGCCCGTGGATCCGGCGCAGCTGTTGCCGGAAGGCGCCCAACTCGTGCCGGATCCGGCGGCGGCCGAGGCCGCGGGCCCGCCGGTACACGCGCTCGGGCACGTCACCTCCAGCTACCACAGCGCGGCGCTCGGCCGGACGTTCGCCCTGGCGCTCGTCGAGGGCGGCCGCGACCGGATGGGCGAGACCGTGTACGCGCCGCTGCCCGGCGGAACGGTCGCCGCCACGATCACCGAATCAGTCCTCTACGACCCGAAGGGAACCCGCCGTGACGGTTGACAGTGTGCTGGCCGAATCCCTGCGCCGCAGCCCGCTCGGGCACCTTTCCGACTACTTCGCGCAGCGGTCGACGGGCGGCGTGCGGCTTCGCGAACTCCCGTTCCTGACCATGCTCAATCTCCAGCTCGACCCCGACGGTGCCGCCGCGGCGCGGATCGCCGCCGCGCTCGGCACGCCGCTGCCGACCGTGCCGAACACGGTCGCCGGGGCCCGTGACACGGTTGCCGATGCGGGCGATCTGCGGATCCTGTGGCTCGGCCCGACCGAGTGGCTGGTGACCGGACCGGACGGCTCGGCTGAGGACACCAGCGCACTGCTGCGGGAGGCGCTCGCCGACGAGTTCTCGTCCCTGGTGGACGTGTCCGCGAACCGGACCACGCTCGAACTGTCCGGGCCGGACGCCCGCGAGGTACTGGAGAAGGGGTGCTCGCTCGACCTGCATCCGCGGGCGTTCGGCCCGGGCAGGTGTGCACAGACGCTGCTGTCGAAGGTCAACGTGGTGCTGGACCAGACGGACTCCGAACCCGCCTACCGGCTGTTGGTGCGCGGATCCTTCGCGCAGTACCTGGCGGACTGGCTGCTGGACGCGATGGAGGAGTTCAGCATTCGATGACGTTGACCGCGAGGCCGCCGCGGGCTGTCTCCTTGTATTTGACTGACATGTCGCGGCCGGTGTCCTTCATGGTCTTGATGACCTTGTCCAGGGACACGTGGTGTCGGCCGTCGCCGCGCAGTGCCATCCGCGCTGCGGTGACGGCCTTCACGGCGGCCATGCCGTTGCGTTCGATGCATGGGATCTGGACGAGGCCGCCGATCGGGTCGCAGGTGAGGCCGAGGTTGTGTTCCATGCCGATCTCGGCGGCGTTCTCCACCTGTTCCGGGGTGCCGCCGAGGACTTCGGCCAGGCCGGCGGCGGCCATTGAGCAGGCCGAGCCGACCTCGCCCTGGCAGCCGACCTCGGCGCCGGAGATGGAGGCGTTCTCCTTGAACAGCATGCCGACGGCGCCGGCGGCCAGCAGGAAGCGGACCACGCCGTCCTCGTCGGCGTCGGGCACGAAGTTGACGTAGTAGTGCAGTACGGCCGGGATGATGCCGGCGGCGCCGTTGGTGGGGGCGGTGACGACCCGGCCGCCGGCCGCGTTCTCCTCGTTCACCGCCATCGCCCACAGCGTCGTCCACTCGGCGGCGTGCAGCTTCTTGTCCGCCTCGGCGCGCAGCGTTCTGGCGAGGCCGGGTGCGCGGCGTCGGACCTTCAGTCCGCCGGGCAGGATCCCCTCGGAGACGAGTCCCGCCGCGACGCATTCCCGCATCACGCGCCAGATCTCCAGCAGCCCGCCGCGGATCTCCTCGTCCGAACGCCAGGCACGTTCGTTCTCCAGCATCAGACCGGAGATCGACAAACCGGTGTGGCGCGTCAGTCCCAGGAGGTCGGCGCCGCTGCGGAACGGGTGCTTCACGACGGTGTCGTCCAGGACCACCCGGTCGGCGCCGGCCGCCTCCTCGTCCACGACGAAACCGCCGCCGACCGAGTAATAGGTCTTGGACAGCACGATCACGCCGTGCGCGTCGTAAGCGGTGATCTGCATGCCGTTGGCGTGGTAGGGCAACGCTTTGCGCCGGTGCAGGACCAAGTCGCGGTCCTCGACGAACTCGATCGGATGGGCGCCCAGCAGCATCAGCCGCTGTCCGGATCGGATGCGCGCCAGGTCCGGCTCGACGGCGGCGATGTCGACGGTCGCCGGCTCCCGGCCCTCCAGGCCGAGCACCACGGCCTTCGGGGTGCCGTGCCCGTGGCCGGTCGCGCCGAGGGAGCCGAACAGTTCTGCGCGGACCCTGGCGACCTCGCCGATCAGACGCTCCTGGTCGAGCCGTGCGGCGAACATCCGCGCGGCACGCATCGGCCCGACGGTGTGCGAGCTCGACGGGCCGATGCCGATCGAGAACAGGTCGAAGGTGCTGATGGCCACCGGGCGTCCCCTACAGCTGGGCGTACAGCGGGTGCTTCGCGGCCAGCGCGGTGACGCGCTCCCGGAGCCGGGCGGCGGTGGTCTCGTCGAAGCCCGGCAGGAGCGCCTCGGCGATGACGTCGGCGACCTCGCGGAAGTCGTCGGCCTGGAAGCCGCGGGTGGCCAGGGCCGGGGTGCCGATCCGCAGACCGGAGGTGACCATCGGCGGGCGCGGGTCGTTCGGGACGGCGTTGCGGTTGACGGTGATGCCGACCTCGTGGAGGCGGTCCTCGGCCTGCTGGCCGTTCAGCTCGCTGGCGCGCAGGTCGACCAGGACCAGATGCACATCGGTGCCGCCGGAGACCACTGAGACGCCGGCCGCGGCCGCGTCGTCGGCCAGCAGCCGCGCGGCCAGGATCCTGGCGCCCTCCAGGGTCCGTTCCTGGCGCTCCTTGAACTCCGGCGAGGCGGCGACTTTGAAGGCGACCGCCTTGGCGGCGATCACGTGCTCCAGTGGGCCGCCCTGTTGTCCGGGGAACACCGACGAGTTGATCTTCTTCGCCAGCTCCGCCTTGCACAGGATCACGCCGCCGCGCGGGCCGCCCAGGGTCTTGTGGGTGGTGGTCGTGACCACGTCCGCGTACGGCACCGGAGAGGGGTGCAGGCCCGCCGCGACCAGCCCGGCGAAGTGCGCCATGTCCACCATCAGGTAGGCGCCGACCTCGTCGGCGATCCGGCGGAATCCGGCGAAGTCGAGCTGCCGGGCGTGGGCGGACCAGCCGGCCACGATCAGCTTCGGCCGGTGCTCCTTGGCCAGCCGCTCCACCTCTTCGAGGTCGACCAGGCCGGTCTGCTCGTCGACGTGGTAGGCGGCGACCTTGTAGAGCCGGCCGGAGAAGTTGATCCGCATGCCGTGGGTCAGGTGCCCGCCGTGTGCGAGGTCCAGGCCCAGAATGGCGTCGCCGGGCTCGAGCAGCGCGGCCATCGCGGCGGCGTTGGCCTGCGCGCCGGAGTGCGGCTGCACGTTGGCGTGCTCGGCGCCGAACAGGGCCTTGACCCGGTCGATCGCGATCTGCTCCACGACGTCGACATGCTCGCAGCCGCCGTAGTAGCGGCGGCCGGGGTATCCCTCGGCGTACTTGTTGGTCAGGACCGATCCCTGGGCCGCCATGACGGCCACCGGGGCGAAGTTCTCCGAGGCGATCATCTCCAGGGTGTTCTGCTGGCGGTGCAGCTCGGCGTCGACGGCCGCGGCGATCTCGGGGTCGAGGGCGTGCAGGGACTGGTCCAGAACCGTCATGAAGGGATCCTTACGGCCGAGGGGAACGGGAGGAGTGTCCTGCGAAGGCGGTTGAACATCTTGGGCTGGTTCACGGCCAGCACCGCGACCTCGTGTCCGTCGCGGCGGTAGACGGCCACGAACGAGCGGCTGTCGACGTCGCCCTCGACGACCCGAGGTTCGTCGCCGGGGCTGACGTGACCGGCCAGCTGGATGCGAGCGTGGTACTGGTCGGACCAGAAGTAGGGCGGGACGGGGGGAGGCGCCGCCGAGGTTCCGGACAGCAGCGTGCGCACCGCGGTCTTGGGCTGCTCGGTCGCATGGGTCCAGTGCTCGATGCGGGAACGCCGCCCGGTGAACTGGTTCGGGCAGTTGGCGACATCGCCTACCGCCACCACGCGGGGGACGTTGGTCGCACAGCCGCTGTCGCAGACCACTCCGTCGGCCACCTCGACGCCCGAGCCGGCGAGCCAGCCGGTCGCGGGGGTGACCCCGACGCCCACCACGACGACGTCCGCAGGCAGCAGCCGGCCGTCGTCCAGCAGGACGCCCTCGACCCGGTCCGTGCCGGTGAAGCCGCGAACGCCGATGCCGCACAGCAGCCGCACCCCGTGATCGGCGTGCAGGCCGGAGCAGATCCGCCCCATCTCGCGCCCCAGGGCCCGCTCCAGGGGCACGGCCGTCGCCTCGACGATCGTGACCTCCAGGCCGAGCGCGCGGGCGGTGGAAGCGACCTCCGCGCCGATGAAGCCGGCGCCGATCACCACGAGGTGCGGTCGGCCGCTGACGAGGTCTGCGCGCAAGGCGTGCGCATCGTCCAGCGTGCGCAACGTATGGATCCCGCGCAGCCCGTCGGTGCCGGCGATAGTTCGGGGCGTGGCGCCGGTCGCGATCACCACGGCGTCGGTCTGGACCTGCCGGCCGTCGTCGAGGGTGAGCGCCGTGGCCCGCGGGTCGAGCCGGACGGCGGTCCGGCCGAGGAGCCAGCGTACGTCCAGGTCCTGATACTCCTCGGGGCTGCCGAGCGCGAGGGCGTCGGCGTCCACGTCTCCTTTGAGGAATCCCTTGGACAGCGGAGGCCGGTCGTAGGGTTCGTGGCGTTCCGCGCCGATGACGGTGAGGGAGCCGTCGAAGCCCTCGGCGCGCAGCGCGCGGACCGTGCTCAGGCCCGCGAGGGAGGCCCCGACGACGGCGACCGATCTCATGCCGGCTCGCCGACGCTGACGTGCAGGCGGATCTCTCCGTCCTCGACGGTGACCCGGTGCGTCCGCAGCGCGGCCTTGGCCGGCAGGCAGGTGGGGAGGCCGGTGCGCAGGTCGAAGGCGGAGGCGTGCAGCGGGCACTCGATGAGGCAGCCTTCCAGCCAGCCGTCGGCGAGCGAGGCGTCCTGGTGGGTGCAGGTGTCGTCGACGGCGTAGAGCTCGCCGTCGGCGTTGAATACGGCGACCGGGGCCGGCACGTCTTCGGTGACTCGGACCGCCTCGCCCGGCGGGAGGTCTTCGACGCGGCACACCGTGATCATGGGAACCTCCGGCTGTGTGAAGCGTGTAGCGTATTACACAACGCGATGCGGTATACGCAACAGATGGTCGCGGCTGCCCGGGGGGTTGTCAAGACCGGATCCGGCGGTCCGTCGGCCCGATTCCGGCTTCGCTCCGGCTTCGGAAGGCGCATAATGTTGCGTCATGGGCAACAGTGAGCAGTCCCCGGTGCAGTCCGTCGACCGGGCGGTGACCATCCTGGAGCTGCTGGCGCGTCAGGGGGATACGGGAGTCACCGAGATCGCCGCGGAGCTCGGGGTGCACAAGTCCACGGCGTTCCGGCTGGCCGCCGCCCTGGAGATGCGCGGACTCGTGGAGCAGCCGGGGGAGCGCGGCAAGTACCGGCTCGGGCTGGGCCTGGTCCGGCTCGCGGGCGCCGCGACGGTGCGGATGGACCTGACCCAGCAGAGCCGTCCGGTCAGCGAACGCCTGGCCGCCGAGGTCGCGGAGACCATCAACCTGGCGATCCTCGACTCGGACGCGGCCGTCAACATCGACCAGGTGCTCGGTCCGTCGGCGATCACGACCCACAACTGGGTCGGCCAGCGCACCCCGCTGCACGCCACCTCCAGCGGCAAGGTGCTGTTGGCGTACCTGCCCGCCCCGGCGATCGAGGCCCGCCTGGCCGCTCCGTTGGCGCGTTTCACGCCGCGCACCGTGACGGACGTCAAGGCTCTGCGCGTGGAGCTGGAGCGTGTCAGGGCGGACGGATACGCCTGCACCGTCGAGGAGTTGGAGGAGGGGCTCAACGCCGTGGCGGCCCCGGTCCTGGCCGACAACGGTCAGGTCCTGGCCGCGATCAGCGTCTCCGGGCCCTCGTTCCGGCTCACCGAGGAACGGCTGGCGCAGGCCGCCGACGCGGTGCGGGCCGCCGCCGCCGAGATCTCGGCGCGGCTCGGTCACGTCGCAGGGAGCTGATTCCACCGCCACGCCCCGGACGCTGCGGGGCGGCGGGGCCGGATGGATCCGGCGCCCGCCGCACTTCGGTCCTCGGCGGCGTTGCGCGCTCTCAGGCCGTGTCGAGGACCAGACCGTCGTGGCCGCCGTCGTGGCCGTCGCCGGAGACCTGCGGCCTGGGGTGACCGGTGACCCGGCGGTATCGCAGGTAGAGCCCGGCGCCGACCGCGACGATCACGGCGGTGAAGACGATCGCGCCCCACTGGTAGTACCAGTGGTCGCTGCCGTAGACGGCCGCCCGCGGCCAGGCGAGGTTGACGGTCATCGCCGCGCCGTAGAGCACCGCGACGAGGTTCGTCAGCACGCCCCAGCGCCCGAGGTTGAAGTACGGCCCGTGGTCGCCCCGCGGCCACTCCCCGCGCAGCCGGCGCAGCAGCATCGGCCCGGTGACCATCAGGTAGGGGATGTAGAACAGGATGATGGCCACCGAGGTCAGGATGTAGAAGACCCGTTGGTTGCCGATGTTGACCAGCAGCAGCGCGATGGTGAGGACGCCGGTGAGCAGCGCCGGCACCACCGGCGTCTTGGAGCGCGGCGAGACCTTGGCGATGGCGTGGCCGAACGGGAGCCGGCCGTCGCGGGCCATGGAGAACAGCAGCCGGATGGCGGCGGTCTGCACGGCCAGACAGCACACGGTGATGGCGATGGCGGAGCAGACCAGGAAGACATCGCCGAGGCCGTTGCCGAGCGTGGACTTCACCAGGTAGGGCATGCCCAGGGTGCCGAGCTCCGGGGCCTTGATGTTGCCCACCGCCATCATGCCCACGAGCATCAGGAGCCCGCCGGCGAGGAAGGCGGCGGTCAGGGCGCGCAGGATGGCGCGCGGGGCGTGCCGGCGCGGCTCGGTGGTCTCCTCGGCGAGGGTGCCCGCGGTGTCGAAGCCGTAGAAGACGTAGGCGCTCATGATCGAGGCCACCAGGAACGCGCCGAGGTAGCCCCAGGAGTGGCCGGACCCGGTGCTCTGGGCGTGCAGGACGATCTGCGGTCCGCGGTGGATGTGGATGGCCAGCATGACGATCAGCAGCGTCACGGCGGTCAGCTCGACCGCCACGCCGATGTTGTTGATCTTCGCCATCAGCTTCACGCCCACGATGTTCACGATCGTCGTGAACACCACCAGGCCCAGGGCGAGCAGGATCGCGTTCTTGGCGCCGTTCGGCGTGGCGGTCTGCCCGGCGTCGGCCGAGCCCCCGAAGACCTCGAAGGCGAGCGAGACCTGCGGCAGGATGATCTGGTAGGCCACGGCGACCGCGGCGGCGGTGACGACCGCCCCGACCGCCATGATCCAGCCGGACATCCACGAGGTGATGGGCCGGGCGATCTGCTTGGACCACTGGTACACCCCGCCGGCGAGCGGGAACTGGCCGGCCATCTCGGCGAAGCACAGGGCGACGCAGAGCTGTCCGATGAAGACCAGCGGCCAGGTCCAGATCATGGCCGGCCCGCCGGCGGCGAAGCCGAAGCCGAACAGCTGGAACACGCCGGTCATGATCGAGATGTAGCTGAATCCGGCGGCGAAGCTCGAGAAGGAGCCCAGGGAGCGGTGCAGCTCCTGGCGGTAGCCGAAGCGGGCGAGGTCGGTGCTGTCGTCGGCCGTCGGGGCGGGTGGGGCGGAACTGGTGGATCCCGGATTGCTCATCGGATACCTCCGAGGTAGCCCCGGCCTTCGGGCCGGGGAGGAATCGGAATTCCTGCGTTGCGGGTCAGGGGGCGGCCGGTTCGCCGTCGGGTGAAGCAGCGTGGTGTTGTCAGTGCGCGCCGGTAGGTTCGAGGTATGTCCCGGTTCCGGCTATATCCGACCCCCGTTCAAGAAGCGGTATTGGCTGGGCACTGCGCACATGCGCGTCTCGTGTGGAACCTGGCTGTTGAGCAGGTTTCGCACTGGCGTCCGGGCCGGAAGTCTGCGCCCGGGTATGTGGCGCAAGCACGGCAGTTGACTGAGGCGCGGGCTGACAATCGGTGGCTTGCTGCCGGATCACAGACCGTGCAGCAGCAGCCATTGCGGGATTTCGCGCAGGCCATGGCCGACTTCTTTGCCGGGACGCACCACAAGCCGACGTGGCGCAAGAACATCAAGGCCATGACCGCCTCGGCCAAGGGCACTGTCGAGGAGCCGGGCAGGAACGTCAGACAAAAGGCCGGCCTGAACGGGGGCATCCTGGCCGCGGGCTGGGGTCTGCTCGCCAGGCGTCTGGAGCAGAAGGCTCCTGGCCGGGTGGTGATCGTGAAAGCGGCGTACACCAGCGTGACATGTCAGGTGTGCGGCCGGGTGGACAAGGACTCGCGCAAGAGCCAAGCCGAGTTCGTGTGCACCGGCTGCGGACACACCTGCCATGCCGACATCAACGCCGCACTCAACATCCGAGACCGCGCCCTCGGGCGCGAACCCGCGGCCGGACGGGCCGTGGCTGCGCGAGGAGGCGCCCTGGTGGGGGAGCCGGTGAATCGCGAACCTCAACTCGTATCCACCTCCTAACCGGACTGGAAGGGTTGGAATCCCCTGGGGTTCATGCAGGGGAGGACGTCAAGGTCACTCCTTGCTCGCGGAGGGAACGGGATGATGGGCATCGCTGGGGCCGCCGGAGCGTCCTCAGCCTGCGAACCAGCGCTGCGGCGCGGGGTCCAGGGTGCGCCAGATGTGCTTCGTCTCCTGATATTCGCGCAGTCCGGCGGGGCCGAGTTCGCGGCCCGTGCCCGACTGCTTGAACCCGCCCCACTCGGCTTGTGGCACGTAGGGGTGGTAGTCGTTGATCCAGACGGTGCCCAGGCGCAGCCGGGACGCGATCCGTTCGCCGCGTGCGGTGTCCTGGGTCCACACCGCGCCGGCCAGGCCGTACGGGGTGTCGTTGGCCAGCGCCACGGCTTCGTCCTCGTCGTCGAACAGCTCGACGGTGAGGACCGGGCCGAACACCTCCTCGCGCACCACCGCCATGTCGGCGCGGCATTCGTCGAGCACGGTGGGCCGCAGGAAGAAGCCGGCCTGGAGTTCCGGTTCGGTGGGCCGGACACCTCCGGCGCGGAGCACCGCGCCCTCCGCCAGCGCCCCGGCGATGTAGCGCTCGACCTTGTCCCGGTGCGCCGCCGAGATCAGCGGCCCGGACTCGGTGCCCTCGGCGCATCCGTCGCCGATCCGGATGAGATCGGCGCGGCGGGCGAGCTCGGCGGTGAACTCGGCGTGCAGGCTGCGGTGCAGCAGCAGCCGTGAGCCCGCCGAGCACACCTGGCCGGAGTGCAGGAACGCCGCGGTGAGGGCGAAGTCGACCGCGGTGTCCAGATCCGCGTCGGGGAAGACGATGTTCGGGTTCTTGCCGCCGAGTTCGAGCGCGACCTTCTTCACGGTGTCGGCCGCCGCGCGCATCACCGAACGGCCGCTGACCCCGCCGCCGGTGAAGGAGACCAGATCCACCTCGGGGTGTCCGGCCAGCGCCGCGCCCACTGCGCCACCCCCGAGGACGAGGTCGGCTGTGCCGCGCGGCGCTCCGGCCTTCTCCAGCAGGACCTGCAGGAGCTCGAACAGGCGGATCGTGGTCAGCGGCGTCAGCTCGCTGGGTTTGGCCACCACCGTGTTGCCGGCGGCCAGGGCGGGGGCGAGCTTCCAGGAGATCTGCAACAGCGGGTAGTTCCACGGGGTTATCAGCGCGCAGACGCCGACGGGCTCGTGGACTACGCGACTTTGCGTACCCGGACGTCCGGTGTCGACGGTGCGTCCGGCGTCGGTGGCCGACAGCGCCGCGTAGTAGCGGAGGACGGCGGTGGTGTCGTCGACGTCGAAGCGGCTCTCGGCCAACGTCTTGCCGGTGTCGAGGGTCTCCAGGCGGACGAACTCGTCACGGTGTTCCTGGAGCGCGTCGGCCAGGCCCGTGAGGACGTCCGCCCGGTGGGCCACGGGGGCGTGGGACCACGAGCCGTCGTCGAACGCGGCGCGCGCGGCGAGTACCGCACGGTCCACGTCGTCGGTGGAGGCTTCGGCGACGGTGGCGATGACGGACGCGTCGTAGGGGTTGATGATCTCGCGTGTACCGCTTTCTGTCACCAGGGAACGCCTCCTTAGGTGAGTTGCGCTATGTGATACGAGCACCTTCATGCGCAACGGTTGCGAGGAGTATGTAAGCGGTCACCACCCCTGTCAAGGGCGGGAAGCGGCATCGGCGGACGAGTCTTGACAGCTCCCGTGCCTGGCTTCAGTCTGTTCCCTATTACGCATTGCTCTGCGCAATGTGCAACTCCGCAACTCAGGTACTCCCTCTTGAGAGGACGGTTCCGTTGCCAGTCCAACCCAAAGTCGTGATCATCGGTGCCGGGATCGTGGGCTGCGCGCTGAGCGACGAGCTCACCGTGCGCGGCTGGACCGACGTCGTCGTGCTGGAGCAGGGCCCGCTGTTCGCCACCGGCGGATCGAGTTCGCACGCCCCCGGCCTCGTCTTCCAGACCAACGCCTCCAAGACCATGACGGAGTTCGCCTCCTACACCGTCGAGAAGTACTCGTCGCTGAGCCTCGACGGCCAGTGGTGCTTCCGGCAGGTGGGCGGCCTCGAAGTCGCCACCACGCCGGAGCGCTTGGCGGAGCTGAAGCGCAGGCACGGGTTCGCGTCCTCCTGGGGCGTCCAGAGCGCGCTGCTCGATCCCGAGGAATGCGTCGCCCTGCACTCGCTGCTCGACCCGGACCAGATCCTCGGCGGCTACCACGTGCCCACCGACGGACTGGCCAAGGCGCTGCGGGCCGGTGAGGCGCAGGCCCGGCGGGCGATCGACCGGGGCGCCCGGTTCCTGCCGCATCACACCGTCACCGGCATCGAGTCGGCGAACGGCCGCGTCACCGGAGTCGTCACCGACCACGGCGTCTTCGCCGCTGATGTAGTCGTCTCCTGTGCCGGGTTCTGGGGGCCGAAGGTCGGCCGGCTGGCCGGCGTGACCGTCCCGCTGGTGCCGCTGGCGCACCAGTACGCGAAGACCACGCCGGTGGCCGCGCTGGCCGGGGTCAACACGGAGTCGCTGGAAGCCTCCAAGCCGATCCTGCGGCACCAAGACCGCGACCTCTACTACCGCGAGCACGGCGACCGGATCGGCATCGGCTCCTATGCGCACCGGCCGATGCCCGTCGATCTCGACGACGTCGCACATCCTGGTGACGTCCCGCACTCCGACGACGGAGCGCCGGTCATGCCGTCCATGCTGCCGTTCACCCAAGAGGACTTCGAGCAGTCCTGGGCCGACAGCAAGACCCTGCTCCCGGCCCTGGCGGGAGCCAAGCTGGAGGAGGGGTTCAACGGCATCTTCTCCTTCACCGCCGACGGGTTCCCGTTGATGGGGGAGGCGCCCGAACTGCGCGGCTTCTGGCTCGCCGAGGCGGTGTGGGTGACCCACTCCGCGGGCGTCGCCAAGGCGATGGCCGAGTGGCTGATCGAGGGCACCCCGCGGACCGACGTCCACGAGTGCGATGTCAACCGCTTCGAGCCGATGCAGCTGACTCCGGCCTACGTCCACCAGCGGGCCTGCCAGAACTTCGTCGAGGTCTACGACATCATCCACCCGCTCCAGCCCATGGAAGAGCCGCGTCCGCTGCGGTTGAGCCCCTTCCACGCCCGCCAGCGCGAGCTCGGCGCGTACTTCCTGGAGGCCTCGGGATGGGAGCGACCGCACTGGTACGAGGCCAACAGCGGGCTTCTCGAGGTCGCCGGCATCCCCGGCCGCGGGGAATGGGCCGCGCGCTACTGGTCACCCATCGCCGGCGCCGAGGCCCTGGCCACCCGTGAGCGTGTCGCGCTGTTCGACATGACGGCGCTGAAACGGCTGGAGGTCTCCGGACCCGGCGCACTCGACCTGCTGCAGCGGCTGACCACCAACCAGCTCGACAAGCCGGTCGGGTCGGTCACCTACACGCTGCTGCTCGACGAGACCGGCGGGATCCGCAGCGACCTGACAGTCGCACGCCTCGCCGAGGACACCTTCCAGATCGGCGCCAACGGCAACCTCGACCTCGACTGGCTCTCCCGGGCCCTCGGCGCGGACGGCGTGGACAGTTCTCACGGCTCGACTCGCGTCCGCGACATCACCGCCGGCACCTGCTGCCTCGGCGTCTGGGGTCCGCTCGCCCGCGACCTGGTGCAGCCGCTCACCGACGCGGACTTCTCCCACAAGGGATTCGGTTACTTCAAAGCCAAGCACGCGTACCTCGGCCATGTGCCGGTGACCGCCATGCGCCTGTCCTACGTCGGCGAACTCGGCTGGGAGCTGTATACGACTGCTGACATGGGCGCCAAGCTGTGGGACACGCTCTGGGAGGCGGGACAGGAGCTCGGCATCCTCGCCGCCGGACGCAGCGCCTTCAACAGCATGCGCCTGGAGAAGGGCTACCGCTCGTGGGGCACCGACATGACCGCCGAGCACAACCCGTACGAGGCCGGACTCGGCTTCGCGGTCCGCATGGACAAGGGTGACTTCGTCGGACGCGAGGCGCTCGTCGGCGTCTCCGAACAGACGGTGTCCCGGCGCTTGAGCGCTCTGCTGCTCGACGATCCGCAGGCGGTCGTGATGGGCAAGGAACCGGTGTACGTCGACGGCGCTCCGGTCGGGTACGTCACCAGCGCAGCCTACGGATACAGCATCGGCGCCTCCGTCGCCTACGCCTGGCTGCCCCGGACCGCCGCCGTGGCCGGTACCAGGGTCTCGGTCGAGTACTTCGGCGAACAGCTGCCGGCCACCGTCGCCGAGGAGCCCTTGTTCGATCCGGCGATGGCCCGCATTCGCCGTTGATGTCGTCCTTCCGCGAGTCCTTCCGAAGAAAGGCACTTTGCAGTGACCGCGACTGAGCTTCCCCCGAGCCTGATCCCCACCCTGCCGGGCTCCTCCTACACCGACCCGCTGGTCTTCGCGCTGGAGCAGGAGAAGATCTTCGAGCGGATGTGGTTCTGCGCCGTCCGCGCCTCAGACGTGGACCGGCCGGGCCGGTTCCAGACCGTGCAGGTCGGCCGGGAGAGCGTGCTGGTCTCCAGGTCCCGGGACGGCGGCGTCAAGGCGTTCCTGAACATCTGCCGGCATCGCGGCGCGCGCCTGTGCACCGAGGAGAGCGGCGAGGTCAAGCGGGCTTTCCAGTGCCCCTACCACGCCTGGACCTACGGCCTGGACGGCAAGCTCATCGCCGCGCCGAACCTGACGAGCATGCCGGACATCGACCGCACGGCGTACGGCCTGCTGCCGGTGCATGTGCGGGAGTGGCTCGGCTACGTCTGGGTGTGCCTGGCCGAGGAGCCGCCGTCGTTCGAGGACCACGTGGTCGCGGCGGCCACCGAGCGGCTCGGCGACGCCGCGGCCATCGAGCGGTACCAGGTCGGGGAACTCGCGGTGGGACGCCGGATCCGCTACGAGGTCAAGGCCAACTGGAAGCTCATCGTCGAGAACTTCATGGAGTGCTACCACTGCGCGACCATCCACCCCGAACTCACCGAGGTGCTCCCGGAGTTCGCCGACGGCTACGCCGCCCAGTACTACGTCGGGCACGGCGCGGAGTTCGCCGGTGAGGTGCGGGGCTTCACGGTCGACGGCAGCGAGGGGGCGGATCGCATCCCGACCATCTCCGAGGACCAGGACCGCCGGTACTACGCGATCACGGTCAAGCCGCAGGTCTTCATCAACCTCGTCCCGGACCACGTGATCGTCCATCGCATGTACCCGCTGGCGGCCGATCACACGGTCGTCGACTGCGACTGGCTCTTCCTGCCCGGCGTCGTCGAGTCGGGGCACGACGTCAGCCGCTCGGTGGAGCTGTTCCACCGGGTCAACGTGCAGGACTTCGAGGCCTGCGAGCGCTGTCAGCCCGCGATGGACTCCCGGGCCTACCGCTCCGGCGGGGTGCTGGTGCCGAGCGAGCACCACATCGCGGCGTTCCACGAGTGGGTCGGCGATCAGCTGCGGGGCTGACCCGGACGCGCGATCCGGCAGCGGTCCACTCCTCGACATGAAAGGTCTGTTCCATGGCTCAGAAGGTCAACGGCGTCGTCGCCGCCGGCAAGGGCGCCCCGGTCCGCATCGAGACGGTCGTCGTCCCGGACCCCGGTCCCGGTGAGGCGGTGGTCAGGGTCCAGGCCTGCGGCGTGTGCCACACCGACCTGCACTACCGGGAGGGCGGCATCAATGACGACTTCCCGTTCCTGCTGGGCCACGAGGCCGCCGGTCTGGTGGAGGCGGTCGGCGAGGGCGTGACCGAGGTGGCGCCCGGCGACTTCGTGATCCTCAACTGGCGCGCGGTGTGCGGCCGGTGCCGGGCCTGCCTGCGCGGGCGGCCCTGGTACTGCTTCGACACGCACAACGCGAAGCAGAAGATGACCCTTGAGGACGGGACCGAACTCTCCCCGGCGCTGGGCATCGGCGCGTTCGCCGAGAAGACGCTCGTGGCGGCCGGCCAGTGCACGAAGGTGGACCCGTCCGCCTCCCCGGCTGCCGCGGGCCTGCTGGGCTGCGGGGTGATGGCCGGCCTCGGCGCCGCGATCAACACCGGCGGCGTCACCCGCGGCGACACGGTCGCGGTGATCGGCTGCGGCGGCGTCGGCGCGGCCGCGGTCGCCGGCGCCCGGCTGGCCGGCGCGTCGAAGATCATCGCCACGGACCTGGACCCCCGCAAACTCGACGGCGCGCGCAAGCTCGGCGCCACCCACACCGTCGAGGCGTCCGCAACCGACGCGGTCGCGGCGATCCGCGAGCTGACCGGCGGATTCGGCGCCGACGTCGTCATCGACGCGGTCGGCCGCCCGGAGACCTACCGGCAGGCGTTCTACGCCCGCGACCTGGCCGGCACGGTGGTCCTGGTGGGCGTGCCGACCCCGGAGATGACGCTCGAACTGCCGCTGCTGGACGTCTTCGGGCGCGGCGGGGCGCTGAAGTCCTCCTGGTACGGCGACTGCCTGCCCAGCCGCGACTTCCCGATCCTGATCGACCTGTACCTGCAGGGGCGCCTGGACCTGGACGCCTTCGTCAGCGAGACGATCCGGCTGGAGGACGTCGAGGAATCGTTCGCGCGGATGCACCGCGGCGAGGTGCTGCGCTCGGTGGTGGTCTTCCCGTGATCGAGCTTGGACACGCCGGCCTCACGAGGTGTCGGCGGCGTCCGCATTTCCCGCGGCTGGTTCTGGAGAACCTGGTCGTCCCGCTAGGCTGCTTCGCGAGTGGACAGAACGGTTGGGGTTGTTAACCTATGGATTCGATCGCACACCACTCTGCTCACCCGGATCGGATTGATGTCGATATTCACGAATGCTCTGACCTGGCCGTTCTTGACATCGGACGTCAAGCTTCGGCTGCGGCACCAGCGCCTCGACGCCGCCGCGGGTAAGCGTGCGGGATGGGCGCTGGAGGTCCCGGATGTCGCCGTGAAGCTGGTCAAGGCTGTGGACGACCCCTGCAAACCTGGGCGCGATCCCGGCATGCGGCTCGTTCCCGTCTCGTCCAGCGCGAAATATCCGCCTCGCTACTCCAACTCGCCGTTCGCCGCCTGGTACAGCCACGGCGCGATCGAGTGGGACCATCACCGTGTCACGGTCACCGGCACCAGGGGTTCCGCGGCGTGGGCCCCCGATGCCGGCGGATTGCGACGGGGGTTCGACGCCGTCGAGGTCTTCCAAGCCGGCCGCCGGCCGACGGGCTCCGGCAACTGCCTGGCCCGAGTGGCCGCCATCGCGACCGTCGGCCTCGCCGGCCACGGACTCCGGCGCATCGTGTTTCTCGACGCCGAGACGCGAGACCTGGGCTGGATTCCGGCGTCCTACTTCAAGGAGGAAGACGTAATCGAGTTCGCTCGAGCTGTCGGCATCGCCTACCGCAGTTACGCCTTCACCCTCGCGGGCTTCTCCGCAACGCAGGTGTGGCCTCCGGCGTTGTGCGATGCGCTTTTCACGCCGTCGGCACGACGAGTGAAGTTCGTCGGTGACGAACTCGATATGGGCAACGACTGGGTCAGCTGAACGGAGCCCATCGAAAGGTTCTGGTGGGCTATTCAGGAAGCTGGCTGCCGACTGCGGCGGCGGAGACGGTCTCGTAGATCGACAGCGGCTCCGGGAAGGTGTGACTGAGCAGGCCGATGATCAGTAGCTGCTGGGCACGGACACCGGCCAGTCGCGCCCAGCCTCCGTGACGGGTCGCGAGGTCCGAGATCTGCCACAGCGAAGAGAGTCCCCAGGAGTCGGCGAAGGTCACGGCTCCCATGTCGAAGATGAGGCGTGGGCCGGCCTCGCAGAGCAAGCTGACCAGTGTGGGCAAGGCGGCCTCGCTCGTGGTGAGGTCGAGCTCGCCGGTGAGGGAGACCACGGTGTAGCCGTCGCGCTTGGTGATGCGGACGTGCAGCAGCTCGCCCTTTTCGGGACGGAATCGCGGCAGCCCGATCGTCTCGGCCTGCCGCCGGGGACCGGGGATGAAGGCACGGCGCGGAGCGGGAAGCGCGAGGCTCGGACACTTAGTGGTGAGAGTGGTTGTCATGGCCGGAACTCCAGTGCTTGGTCTAGCGGATGTCTGACAGCCGGGGCGTATCAGTGGTGTGCGCCGAGGGTGTCGGGGCGCCGTCGGGGGCGGGGGATTTTTCCGAGGCTCTCGTCGTCGTATTCGATGACGAGTTCGTTGACGGTTGCTTTGAGGCTGTACGGCAGTTCGGGGTGGAGGCCCCGCAGGCTCTGCTGGATCAGCTGCTTGGCGGCGTGTTCGGGCAAGAGCGGATGCCATGCCGCCGGCGCCGGTTCGTGCTCACCCTGCTGTTCGGTTTGGTGCTTCAACCGCTGCCACTCTTCGCGCCAGTAGCGCGCATCGTGCCGGTCGCCGTTGGACTCGTAGTGCAGGTGCAGGCACTGGGCCGCCTCAGGGATGCCGCTGCCCGCGGCGAACTGCCACAGGAACTGGGCGCCTTCGTCGCGCCCGATCAGGTGGAGCAGGCAGGCGAATATCAGGGCGTCGTCCGGTTCGGCGTGGTCGGTCACGCCGAGTTGGGAAAGTGAGGCCGCGGCCTGCGGTGTGTTCAGGACCAGAGCGGAGATCAGGTCGAGTTCCTGGCGGGCGTCTTTGTCGGGGCCGGCATGGGCGCAGTGACACACGACCTCGCCTCGGCGACCGCGTGCGGCGGCCCTGGCGATACGTTCAGCCGCTGTCGGAGCCTGGCTGGGATCGTAGTCGGGCAGGATGAGTGCGTCGGCCAGCAACGCCTCGACGGGGTCGGACTCACCGGAGGTGTTCACAGTTCACGCCTCGGCTCTGACCAGGTGCGGGCCCAGCTCCTCGGCGATGCGCTTCTTCGCGAGGCTCACGTGAGCACGTACGGTGCCCTCGGGTACGCCGAGCATCGAGGCGATCCTGCTGTCCTCATAGCCCACGACGTAGCGCAGGATGATCGAGTGGCGTTGGCGCTCGGGAAGGTGGGATATCGCGCTGAACAGGCCGATCGATTCTTCCAGCTCTGCGAACCAATCACTGCTGCGCGCCAGCGCCCGCCGAACGGCCTGCTCGAAGGAGGCGGTACCGACGAACGCCGAATCGGTGCCGTGCTCGTCGAGCCAGTGGGCGATGGTGGCCTTGAGGACCTTCCAGGCGTGCTCGGCTGCCTTCTCGGCCGGCTGCAGGTCGTGCCAGTATGTGGCGATGTGGAGGGTGAGGCCGTCGATGATCTGCTCGGCCGTCTCCCTGCACCCGGTCTCAGCGTAGGCGTAGCGGATCCATTCGACCTGGTGCCTCCCGTAGAAGGCCTCGAACAACCGGTCGGTGCTCACTCGCAGCGCGGGCGCCACCCGGTAGGCGGATGACTGGTTCAGGCCCTGATCGCCGGGGTTCATATTCCTGACCCTCCGATCTCGGACGGCTCGGTGCCGTACGTGATCCGGACGGTGCCGACGACCCCGCGGTGAGCGAGTTGCTCCTCGGCGCCGATGCGCACGCCCGCCGAGAGCAGGCGCCGGACGATGGTCCACAGGTCGGCGCTGCCGATGCGAACGACCACCATCGCGGCGAGGAGGTGCTCGATATCAATGGTCATGGCTCTTGGTGTCCTCATGGGCACAGGCAGCGGACGAGACCGACTGCGGCGCGTGATCACTGAGTTGCTCAGTGCTCTGATTCCATCAGATGGAGTGCCACTTTGTTGAAGACAAGGTTTAAGAATCTTGACCCGGGTTTCGCGTGCCGGCGGACCTGCGCGGTCGAGGCGGCAGATCCTAAGCGCCGGCCGCCGGGATCGCGTTGTCGATGAGGACGGCGGCGATGGCGGCGGCGGTGGGGAAGCACTCGCTGTTGAGCACCCGGGTACGGGCCGAGGCGCCGTCGAGGAGCAGAGCCAGTTGTTCGCCGAGCTCTTCGGGGTTGGTGGCGCCGGCTTCGCGGGCGGTCTCGGTCAGGCGCGCGGCGACGGCCTTCTTGTAGTCGCGGGCGACCTGGGACGCCGGGTGCTCCGGGTCGTGCATCTCGACGGCGGCATCGATGTAAGGGCACAGCGGTGTGGGCTCCTGCGTGCCGGAGGCGGGTACCTCGAACGCGGCGAGGAGCCGTTCGCGCGGCGTGAGGTCGGTGCGGTCGAACGCCGCGGACATGACGCCGGGATCGAAGCGGCGCAGGTACTCCGTCACCAGTTCGTCCTTGCCGGGGAAGTGCTGGTAGGCGGTGCGCTTCGACACCTGGGCCACCGCGCAGAGCTGGTCCATGCCGGTGCCGTTGATGCCCTGCTCGCGGAACAGCTGCTGGGACGCGCCGAGGATGCGTTCGCGCGCACCCCGGCCGCGGCGCCGGCCCTGGGGGCCCTTCTCCAATTCGGTCATCTCTCTCACTCCTCCTGCCCCAGGATAGCCCAGGCGGGTACCGATCGGTGTACATAGCTTGCGGGCCGGCCGAGGGTCCGTTACGTTAACTACACAGAGCGGTTTACATAACGTGCGGGCTGTTCCGCGGCCCGTCATCTCAGCCATCTCGATGGAGCGATCATGGGAAAGCTCGACGGCAAGGTAGCCGTGGTCACAGGTGGATCGACCGGCCTGGCGCTGGCCGGCGCCAAGCTGTTCGTGGAGGAAGGGGCCCACGTCTTCATCATGGGCCGGCGGCAGGATGCGCTGGACGAGGCCGTCAAGGTGATCGGCCGGAACGTGACCGCGGTGCGCGGCGACGCGGCCGACCTCGGCGACCTGGACCGGCTGTACGACACGGTCAAGCGCGAGAAGGGCGCGATCGACGTGCTCTGGGCGAGCGCCGGAACGGGCGTGGAGGGCAATCTCGGCGAGATCACCGAGGCGCAGTTCGATGCCACCTTCGCGCTGAACGCCCGCGGCACGCTGTTCACCGTCCAGAAGGCGTTGCCGCTGTTCAACGACGGCGGCTCGATCTTCATGACCGGGTCGAGCGCCTCACTTAGGGGCTACCCCGGATGGAGCGTGTACTCGGGGAGCAAGGCCGTGCAGCAGGCCTTCGCCCGCGTGTGGCTGGCCGAACTGCGGGACCGGCGGATCCGGGTGAACGTGCTGACCCCGGGCCAGGTCGCCACCGCGAAGCAGGAGGAACTGTTCGACGAGGCGACGAAGCGGCAGTTCGAGTCCCTGATTCCGCGCGGACAGATGGGCCGTCCCGAGGAGATCGCGACGGTCGCGCTGTTCCTCGCCTCGGACGACTCCAGCTACGTGAACGGGATGGAGTTGGCCGCCGACGGCGGCACCACGGCGATCTGAGCGGGATGTGAGCGGAAGCTCGGGACGCTCAGAAGCGCTTGGGGGACAACGAAAGGGACATATCCATGAGCAGCATCAGCATCAGCATCATCGGAACCGGCAACATGGCGCGCACCCTCGGCACCCTGGCCCTGGCCGGCGGCAACACCGTCGAGATCCTGGGCCGCAGTCAGGCCAAGGCCGCCGACCTGGCCAAGAGCCTCGGCGACGGAGCCACGGTGGGGGATTGGGGTACCGTCCCGGCCGGGGACATCGTCATCGTGGCCTTGTTGTCGGGCGACGTCGCCCCGGTCGTGGCCCAGTACGCGGACGCCCTCGCCGGCAAGGTGATCGTCGACATCAGTAATCCCTTCAACGCCGGTGCCGACGGACTGTCCTACGCCGGGGAAACCTCGATCGCGCAGGAGGCCGCCAATGTGGCCCCGGCCGACGCCAGCGTTGTGAAGGCGTTCAACACCGTCTTCGGCCATGTCCTCGAGAAGGGCGACAAGCCAGACGTCTTCCTCGCCGGCGACGACGCGTCAGCCAAGGCGGCCGTGGCGGCGTTCATCGAGAGCATCGGGCTGCGGCCGCTGGACGTCGGCGGCCTCACCATGGCGCACTGGCTCGAGGGAGCGGGCTTGCTCACGATGGGCCTCGCCCGCAATGGGGTGGGGCACTGGGAGTTCGCTCTTGGCGTCGCGGAATTCTGAGAGTTGGTGAACGTCAGGATACGGAGAAGCCATCGCAGGAGACGTAGTAGGCCTCGCCGTCGCTGTGGACGTGGAACCACAGGATGACGTAGTTCCCGGCGTAGTCGGTCCCCGCCGGGAGATTCCCGGCACCGGGCGCGCTGAGCGTGGGCGTGAAGTCCTTGGGGAAGGTGGTGTACGCCCAGTCGGTGCCTATCGGCTGAGCCTTGTCGTTCCACCGGTAGACCACAGCGTTGCCGTTGAAGCTCGGCGGGGGGAGGACTTCGGCGGCCATGTAGTACGGGGCGCCTGGGTTCGGGTTCTTGCTCCGGAAGCCGACGGTGGCCGGTGCGCCGGACGCGATCGGCTGGCGGTCGACGGAGCTCTGGAAGCCGAAGGAGTCCGGCAGGGCTTCTTCGCGGGCGGGGCTGTTCTCGCACTGGTGCGTCCGCGGGTTCCACACGATTGAGGTCTCGACGCCCTGGGTGCCCGGGCGGTCGCGCAGGAACGTGGTCGGCGGTGCGGTGCTCGTCGACGACGGGGTCGTGGTGGAGGCGGTGCCGGCCGTGGTCGTGGTGCCGACTGCGGTTGTGGTGCCGGTCGTGCCACCGGCCGTGGTCGTGGTGCCGGACGTGCTGCTGATCTTGATCGCGGCGGGCGAGCCGCCGGCCGTGGGCGTCGACGGCAGGCCGCTCGCGCCGTGAGGCGTGTGGTCGGAGGCGTTCGGGAAGTACTCCACCGCCAGTGCGACCGCGACGACCGCGACGGCTGAGATGGCCGAGACGAGGGTCGTCGTACGCTTGCGGGCGCGTCGCGGAGCCGCTTCGGCGTCGGACGCGGTCGGTGGGAGCAGGCCCATCTCGGTGGCGGTCGGTACGTCCTGCGGTGCGGTGTCGGCGATCGCCGCCAGGCTTTCGTAGAAGCCGGCGACGATCGGGGCGTCGTCGGCCGACGCCTGGCCGTCGACCTCGGCCAGCAACTCGGCGGCGCTCGGCCGGGCCGTCGGGTCCTTGGCCGTGTACCTGGTGATCAGGTCGGCGAGGGACGGCTCGACGCCGACGGTGTCGGCGGGGTCCTCGACGCTGCGGAACATGATCGCGTGCGGGTCGCCGACCCCGAACGGCGGACGGCCGGTCGCGGCGTAGGCGAGCATCGCGCCCAGGGCGAAGACGTCGGCCGCCGGGCTCGGCACGCCGCCGCGCACGATCTCCGGCGCCAGGTACCCCGGCGTCCCGACCGCGCTGCCGGTGCGGGTCAGCGCGGTCTGGTCGCCGGTGCGGGCTATCCCGAAGTCGATCAGCCGAGGGCCCGACGGCGACAGGACGACGTTGTTCGGCTTCAAGTCACGGTGCAGAACGCCCTGGGCGTGCACGTCGGCGACCGCCGCGGCCAGCCCGGCGGCCAGATGCCGTACCGCCCCCGGCGGCATCGCGCCGAACCGCGCCACCGCCGCGGCCAGCGTCGGGCCGGGCACGTATTCGGTGGCCAGCCAGATCGGCCTGCCGGTCAGGTCGGCGTCCTCCAACGCGGCGGTCCACCGGCTGCGCACCCGTCCGACGGCCTCCACCTCGTGCCGGAACCGGGCCATCGCCTCGCCGCTGTCGAAACCGCCCCGCACGATCTTGACCGCGACCTGCCGGCCGTCGGGCGTCAGCGCCAGGAAGACCTCGCCCATGCCTCCCGAGCCGAGCCTGGCCAGCAACTGGAACCGGGCGATCTTGCGGGGGTCTGCGGGCAGCAGCGGTTCCAAGGTCCCTCCTCCGTTGTGGCGGAGTCAGGATAGCGATCACTCGGGCGACGTTCGAACGGGTGTCTCAGTGGGCGACCTTACTGTGATGCGGAGGCGGGGGATGCGCGGTCAGAAAGGCCGAGAGCCGGCCTGTACGCGAACCGTGAACGTGTCATGCGGGTCATGCGCCCGTTCGGGCCGTGCAAGGCAGAGAGCGGGGTGAGGCCGCACCGACGGGGTGGCGTGCTTTACTCTCGCGCCAGGTTCGTCTTGTGCGCGAACACCCACCGGTTGCCGGCCAGCGCGTCGTTCGGCTCGGGCAGCGGACCGCGGCCGAGGCGGAGGGTGAAGTCGAAGGGGGTGCTGATCGTCGTGGACCAGCCTCTTTGCGCCAGGGCGCCTGCGGAGTCGGGCCGTGCCTCCTTTGCGAACAGGTCGAGCAGGTCGATGCCGATCTGTCGCTTCGTCGCGGTGTACAGCGGGCTGTCCCGGTACTCCAGCAAGTCTTTGTCGAGTTTCACTTCGAAGGCGAGTGCGCTTCCCGTCGTGGCCAGCCGGTCCACCGCGGCGATGAGCTGCGCCTCGGCGGCGCTCGGCAGGTAGAACAGCAGGCCCTCGGCCAGCCAGGCGCTGGGTGCCGTCGTGTCGAAGCCGGCGTCCGTCAGTGCTCTGATCCAGTCGGCGCGCAGGTCGATCGGGATCGGGACGCGTGCCGCCTTCGGGGTGGCCGCCAGGCCGTCGAGCACCTTGTGTTTGAACGCCAGGACGCCTTCCCTGTCGATCTCGAAGATTACGCAGCCGGCGGGCCAGTCGAGGCGGTATGCGCGCGAGTCGAGTCCGGCTCCGAGGAGGACGACTTGGCGTGTGCCGGCGCGTGTCGCTTGGAGGAGGAAGTCGTCGAAGATCCTGGTTCGGAGGCCGAAGTAGCGTGCGAAGCGGCCCCACAGGGGGTTCGCGTCGCCGTCTGGGACCTCTTCGATGCGGACGGGCCAGTCCGCGGACGCCGGTGCGGTGTGTACGAAGTGCTCGGCGTAGATGTCCCGGGCGAGGCTGTCGGGGCGGTGGGTCTCGATCGCGCGGGCTGCGGCGACCAACAGGGCGGTGACACCGACACCGTCGTCCACGCCTCCCGCGCCGGCGTTCCGCTGCGACACGTCGGCCGTCATGGGTGCTCCTTCTTGCTGTGCGGTATCAGGACGGGTTTGACGACGCGGCCCGTCTCGCAGTCGCGCTCGGCCTCGTTGACCTCGTCGAGCGGATAGGTGCGGATCAGCTGGTCGAAGGGGAAGCGGCCGGCCTGCCAGAGCTCTGTCAGCCGCGGGATGAGCAGGCCGGGCACCGCGTCGCCCTCGCAGATGTGGGACAGTTTCCGGCCGCGGTCGAGGGTTCCGGGCTCCAGTGGCAGCGGCTGGTGGAGCCGTGCCACCAGGCCGAGGTGACCGGTCGGTCGCAGGGCTCTGAGTGCGTCGTTGATCAGCTCGGGCGAGGCCGTGGTGTCCAGTGCGTACTGGACCCCGCCGTCTGTCAGCTTCCTGATACGGTCGCGAAGGCTGGCCGCCCCGTACAGCGGGATGGCGCCGAAGCGCTCGGCCATCGCCAGCCGTTCGGGATGCCGGTCGACGGCCACGATCACGGCCCCGGCAGCGGCCGCCGCCATCACCGCGGCCAGGCCCACGGCTCCCGCGCCGAGGACCGCGATGGTATCGCCAGGGCCTGCGCGGAAAGTGTTGAAGACCGCCCCGGCGCCGGTGAGGAAGCCGCAACCGAGCGGGCCGAGCAATTCGACGGGCAGTGCGGGATCGACCCGGACGGCGTTGCGGGCCGGCACCATCGCGTACTCGGCGAACGAGGACTGGCCGAACCACCGGGGCGCCAAGGGTTTTCCGGACGCGTCGGTGAACCGCCCGGCGTCCTCCTTGTGCCCGCCGAACAGGTTGAGCTCGGCGAAGGAATCGCAGTAGGCGGGGTCGCCGCGGACGCAGGCGCGGCAATATCCGCAGGAGTCGAAGCTCAGCACGACGTGGTCGCCGACGCTCAGCCGAGTGTCCGGGCCGCCCGTCTCCACGACGACCCCGGCGCCCTCGTGGCCGAGGACGGCCGGCAGCGGCGAGCGGCCCGCGGAGCGCCGGACTGCTAGGTCGGTCCGGCACATCCCGCACCCCGCGATCCTGACGAGGACCTCGCCGGCGGCCGGCCCCGCGTTCAAGGCCACCTCCTCGAGGGCGAACGGGCCTTGGTACGAACGCAGTACCGCCGCGCCGAACCGCATGCTCACGTCACGCCTCCTGAGGCCGGTGCACGACGAACGGCCTGAGGTTCCCGTAGAAACCCCACGGTCCGCCCGCGACCCCGACACCGCTCTCCTTGATGCCCGCGAACGGCTGGGCGAGGGACAGTTCGCCGTGATGGTTGATCCAGACCGTCCCGCATTCGAGCCGCTCGGCCACCGTTTCGGCCCGGTCGAGATCGGTGCCCCACACGGAGCCGCCGAGCCCGAAGCCGGTGGCGTTGGCCGCCTCGACGGCATCGTCGACACTCCGATACGCGAGCACCGGCAGCACCGGGCCGAACTGTTCCTGAGTCACCACCGGGTTTTCGGGCGGCACGTCGGCCAGGATCGTCGGGGCGAAGAAGTAGCCCGGCCCGTCGAGGCGGTGTCCGCCGGCCGCGGCGCGGGCGCCGTCTGCCAGGGCCCGGGCCGTGTAGTGCTCAACGCGGGCGAGTTGAAGGTCGTTGTTGATCGGCCCCAGTTGCGATCCGGCTTCCAGCCCCGGCCGCACGACGGTCCGCTTCGCGCGCTGCGCGAGGGCGTCGACGACCTCGGAGTAGCGCCGGGCCGGGGCGTAGACGCGCTTGACCGCCATACAGATCTGCCCGCAGTTGCGGAACGCCGCCCAGAACAGCCGGTCCGCGATCTGCTCCACGTCCACGTCGTCGAGCAGGATCGCGGCGTCGTTGCCGCCCAACTCCAGGGTGACCCGGGCGAGCGAGGACGCCGCGCCGCGCGCCACGGCGCGGCCGGTGGGAATCGAGCCCGTGAACGTGACGTGGCGGATCCCCGGGTGGGTGGCGAGCCGGTCGCCGAGGGGTTCGCGGCCGGTGACGACCGTGAGGACGTCCTCGGGCAGTGCGGCGGCGAGGACGGATCCCAGCATCCTGGTGGCCAGCGGCGTGAACGGGGAGGGCTTGAGTACCACCGTGTTGCCCGCGGCGAGCGCGGGGGCGAACTTCGCGGAGGCGAGTTGGAGCGGGAAGTTCCACGGGACGATCGCGGCGACGGGCCCGAGCGGCTGCCAGCGGACCTCGCTGCGCATCGGCCGTCCGTCCGCGATCGGCTGGGTTTCCGGGCGGAGTGCGGCGAAGTAGCGCAGGCGGGCCGCTGTGCGGGCGACCTCCGCGTTCGACTCGGGCAGCGGCTTGCCCTGTTCGCGGGTGAGCAGCGGAGCGAGGTCGGGCCCGGCCTGCTCCACCGCGTCGGCCGCCGCGAGCAGTGCGGCGGCGCGGGCGTCGGGGTCGGCCCGCCACCCGCGCCAGGCCGCGTGGGCCCGGTCGACGATCGCGTCGAGTTCCTCAGGCTGCTGATCCGGCGCCTCGTCGAAGGGTTCGCCGGTCGCGGGATCGAGGACTGCGAAGCTGTCGCCGCGGGCCTGGTGCGGGCGGCGCGGGCGGTGCGGGTGACGGGACTCGGTCGTCGGCATGCGGCGGCTCAGTTCCCGGCGGCGACGGTCGTCTGTTCCTGTCGGTGCCGGTCCATCTCGGCCCGGAAGGCGGCGACCAGGTGCGGCTGGATCCGTCCGGTGGTGCGGTCGCCACGCTCGCACACCGCCCCGCGCACTCCCACGATGTCGGTGCCGATGCCGGTGAGCGTGCCGAGGTCGTCCGCCCGGACGCTGCCCGCGAGCGCCGCGAGCAGGCCGGCGTCGTGGGCCCGTCGGACGAACTCGGCGCAGAGTTCGGGCGGCACATGGTCGAACAGCCGGGTCCCGTCCTTGATCGCGGTGTCGAGCATGGCCGCGTCGCAGCCGGAGCGGGCGGCGATGTCGGGCAGCGCCAGCGGGTTGACGCAGCCGATCCGGTGGGCGTCGGCGTACCCCGAGGCGACGACGAGCGCGTCCGACCGGTGGTCCTTCACCGCCCGCACGACCGCGCGCATGACGGTGACGGCCTGGTCGGGCGTCGTGCATCCGTAGAGGCCGACCTTGATGTAGGTGGCGCCCGAGACGGCCGCGCCGAGCGCCGCCTGGGCGACCGTGCCGGGTTTGTAGGGGACGTCCCCGACGGTCGCGGACACCGGTTTGTCCGCGGGGACGGCGTCGCGGATCTCCCTGATCACCCACGGGAAGTTCGCCCCGAGCGAGCCCTCGTCGGGCTTCTTGACGTCGACGATGTCCAGGAACCGCGCCGCCTTCGCGCAGTCGCGGGCCTCTTCGACGTCGGCGGGGGATATGAGCAGCAGCACCGCGCTCTCCTTTCGGTGGGTGCTCAGCGCTGTTGCGCGGGAATCAGGTGGTTGCCGCGGGTGTCGCCGTTGTGCGGCTCGTAGAACTCCACGATCGCGGCCCGCCACACCTCCGCCTCGATCCGGTCCTGCGCGTCGGGGCCGAAGGAGTCGAAGAGCGCGTGCAGGTTCTCGTGCCCGAAGCCGATCGCCTTCATCAGCGCCTCGAACACGGGGCGCTCGATGAGCCCGTCGCGGTCCGGATCGCCGAGTGCGGACAGTGCCTCGGCGAATTGCTCGACGGCCGCCCCGAAGCGCTCCGGGCTGAGCACGAAGGGCCGGAACTCCTCGACGGTGATCCGCCCGTCGCCGCGCTCGTCGAGCTCGGCGGCCATCGTGTCCCAGTAGCGCTCGAAGGCGGCGCGGATCGCGTCCTTCGCGCCCCGGTCGGATCCGGTCGCGGCGGCGACCACGCGGTTCGTCATGAGCTCGATGTCGGTGGCCTCGATGAAGCCGTTGCCGTCGGTGTCGAAGAGGTCGAAGACGTGCTCGACCCGCCTGGCGGCCTGAGGGTGATGGTTCATGGGGATTCCAGCCTCCCGTTCCGCGGTGACCTACTTGTCTGATTGTCCGGTCAAAGGCCGGATTCGTATCACTTGAGGGCCCTTATTCACTCGATCGTGGACCCCGCCGCCATAGGCTCATCCGGTGACTCCTCCCGACCTGCACGAGTTCTTCGCGACGGCCGCCGGCGTCGCCGGAGCATTGGTGGGCCTGCTCTTCGTGGCGATCTCCGTCTCCGGCGACAGACTCACCGACCACGTCGACGCCCGCACCTACCGCCTGCGCGCCTCCGGCACGCTCACCGCGTTCACCAACGCCCTGACCGTGTCGCTGTTCGCGATCCTGCCGGGGGAGAAGGTCGGCTGGACGACGCTCATCGTGTCCGTGATCGGCCTGATGTTCGTCGGCGGCTCGGCCATCTCGATCGTGCGCGCCCAAGCCCTGACCTGGCAGTACCGGCGCGACATCTTCTTCATGGTCACGCTCGCCACGCTGTTCGTGTTCCAGCTGTGCTACGGCCTGGCCATCATCGCCAGGCCCGGCGACGCCAATGCGCTGGACACCGTGGCCGTCCTGGTGATCGTGTTCTTCCTGGTCGGCATCGCCCGCACCTGGGAGCTGATCGGCGGCCCCGCGTTCGGCCTGACGCACGAGATCAGGGGGCTGGCCGGGCGGGGGAGTGGGGAGAACGCCCGGAAGGCGCCGGAGCCGGTCGAGCCGCCGAGCGCCGAGGGACAATGATCTTCATGCGCATAGCACTACTGGGCCCGCTCGCGGTGTTCCCGGACGACGGCACTCCCGCCGAGGTCGGCGGACAGCGGGTACAGGCGTTGACGGCCCTGCTCGCGCTCCAGGCGGGACGCACCGTCGCGTCGAGCTGGCTCATCGACGGGGTGTGGGGCGAGCAGCCGCCGGCCAACGCCGCGAACGCGTTGCAGACCCTGGTGAAGCGGCTGCGTGCGGTGTGCGGAGCCGACGCGGTCGTGACGCGCACCGGTGGCTACCGCCTGGCCGTCGCGCCCGAAGACGTCGACGCGCATCGCTTCACCACCGCGCTGGACCAGGCGCGCCGCTTGGTGGCGCAGCGGTCCGACGAACGCGCCGCCGACCAGGTGGCCGAGGCGTTGCGGGCTTGGTCCGGCCCGGCGGCGCTGCCCGGGCTGCGCGACTTCCCCGGGGTGACTGCCGCGGCCACCGCCTTGGACGAGGCTCGGCTGGACGCCGTGGAACTGCTCGCCGACTGTCGTCTGGCACTGGGACGCGCCGCGGAGTCGATCAGCCTGCTGGCCGCCGAGGCGGCGCTGTCTCCGTTGCGGGAGTCGCTGACGGCCCGGCTGATGGTGGCGCTGGACGCGGCCGGCCGCCGTTCCGAGGCGCTCACGGTGTTCCAGCGGGCCCGGGAGACGCTGGACGCCGAGCTCGGCGTGGGTCCGTCCGGCGAGTTGATGGCGGCCTATGCGCAGGTCCTCGGCCGGAATCCGGCGCCGACACAGATACCGATACAGACACAGATACCGATACAGACACAGACGCGAATACAGATACAGACCAACCTGCCGCAGTCGCGCAGCACGTTCATCGGCCGCGACTCCGAGAGCGGGATCATCAGCGGCCTGCTGGAGCACGCGGCCCTGGTGACGCTGACCGGCCCCGGCGGGACCGGGAAGACACGCCTGGCCCTGGAGACCGCGACCCGGCTGGTGGGCGGCTTCGCGGACGGGGTCTGGCTGGTCGAGCTCGCGGGCGTGACCGATCCGGCGCTGGTCGGCAGCGCGGTGCTGGCCGTGTTCGGCATCCGGGACGACGAGAACGACGAGAACAGCGCGGAGGCGCGCGGCGACGAGGGGCGCTTCGAGGCGAGGGAGGCGCGGGCAGTCGCCGAAGCGCTGGCAGGCCGCCAGTCGCTACTCGTCATCGACAACTGCGAGCACCTGCTGGCCCCGGTCGCCGCGGTGGTGCACGAGATCGTCGACCGCTGCCCGGGCGTCAAAGTCCTGGCCACCAGCCGTGAGCCCCTGGACCTGCCGGGCGAGCACCTCGTGCCGGTGCCGGCGCTGTCCCTGCCGCCGGTCGGCGCCGACCCCAGGCAGGCGCTGGAGTCCACGGCGGTCTGGCTGTTCGTGGACCGCGCCGCACAGGTCCGCCCCGGCTTCCGTCTGGACGAGGCCACCTGCGCCGCGGTCTGTGAGGTCTGCCGTGAGTTGGACGGCATCCCGCTGGCCCTGGAGCTGGCCGCGACGCGGATGCGGGTGATGAGCCCGGACGATCTGGCCGCCGGCCTCGCCGATCGGTTCGGGCTCCTGGCCGCCGGCCGGCGGGCCGCCGACCCCAGGCATCGCAGTCTTCGCGCCGTTGTGGCCTGGTCCTGGGACCTGCTCACTGAAGACGAACGCGACCTGGCCCGCCGACTTGCGGTGTTCGGCGGCGGTACGGATGCCGAGACTGTCAGGGAACTGTTCGGCCGGTCTGCGGTGACGACGCTCGCCGCGCTCGTGGACAAGTCGTTCGTGCACTGGGACGGCCTGCGCTATCGCATGCTGGAGACCATTCGTGCCTACGCTGCCGAGAACGCGGAGGCTGCCGGCGTCCTGGATGAGGCCGCGCGCCGGCACGCCGACTTCTTCACCGGCCTGGCGGAGAAAGGGGAATCGGCGCTGCGCAGCGCCGAGCAGCCCCAGTGGGTGTCCCGTCTGGGAGCCGAGCACGACAACGCCGCGGCGGCTCTGGGCTGGGCGGTGGCGAACGGCCGGACCCGGATCGCGCTCCGTCTCTTCGGCAGCCTCAGCTGGTATCTGCTGCTGCGCGGGCATCGCAGCGAGCTGATGACTTGGCGTCGCAGGGTCCTGGCTCTCGTGCCCGAGGGGCCGCCGTCGGGACTGACTTCGGCCTACCTGGCGTGTGCGTTCGCGGCGGATCTGCAGGACCACCTGGACCCGCGACGCTGGAACCGTATGGTGGATGACGGCTTCCTGGTGCGCTACAAGCAGGCTTTGACCGAGGACCACAAGCCGCATCCGCAGTTCGCGCTCGTCGCCGCCGTGCACGCCCCCGAGGACGGCCCGCGAGATCTCGACCGGCTCACAGCGGCCGCCGAAGCCTGGCTGGCCGGGAACGCATTGCTGCTCCGCGGCGGCGCCCGATACAACGAGGGCACGTACGATCAGGCGTCGGCGGATCTGGAACACGCGGTGGCGGTGCTGCGGCGAGGCGGCGATGTCTTCACTCTGATCAGGGCCCTGTTGACGCTGGCGACAGTCGTGGTGCGCACCGACAGCGCCGTGTCCGCCGCGCGGCTGCTCGACGAGGCCGACGAGCTGATCACCCGATGGTCCAGCGCGGAGGAGGCGGCCGTCGCTTTCGCCTGGATCGCCCACCTGCACTATTGGGATGCGGACCTGGACGCCGCGCGAGCCAACCTGGACAAGGCGCGCGGCCACCAGAGCGCCGACATGTCCGCCGCCGCCTCCATCACACTCACCGTCGTCGAGGCCGACGTGCTGCGCGCCTGCGGGGATCTGAACAGTGCCCTGATTCGCTACGCCGAGGTGATCCGCGTCCTGGACGAGGGACTGCCTCCGGACGACCCGATCGGCGTCTATCCGGCCGCGACCCTGCGCCTGGCCCACCTATCGACGGCCACGGCGCTCCCCCCGTCTCCGGCAGCCGCCAACGCCAATACCGTGGCCTTGTGGAGCCGCCTCACCTACGCCTTCGCCCTCCTGGAGAACAACGACGCGGCAGCCGCCCGCCGACAACTGGAAGTCCTCCTCGACCTGTTGCGCACCGCACGGCACCTCCCGCTTCTGCTGGGCGCGACCGTAGCCGTGGCCGCGCTGGCCCACACCCGCGGCGACCCCGAGAACGCGGCGGTGTTGCTGGGCGCGGCCACGTCCCTGCACCGCGAGCGTCCTGACGGCGGCCCGAACACCGCTCGCCTGATCGCCGTCACCGCGGCGCGCTGGGCGAGGAGGCGTTCGCCGACGCCATGATCCGCGGATCCCGGATCGACGCCGAGTCCTTGCCAGGGCGGCTTCTCGAACTGCTCTGACGAAGGTCCTGCACCAGACGAAGGCCCTGCACCAGACGAAGGTCCTGCACCACTGGTCCGGACGCCCCCCGTTGGTCCGGACCAGTGGTTTCCATGGCCGTGCAGCCTGTTCGGCGTGGAGCCTCGGCCGCACGAGAACCAGAGTCGCAGGGCCCGCTGGCAAAAAGCTGGCAGCGGCGAGTGCGTGTCAGCGCGCCCGCACGGCCTCGATGCCCGCTTCCAGATCCTTGCGGAGCGGACTGTCGGGATGAATGCGATACCTGTCGATGATGGTGCGTGCGGTCTGGTAGTGGTCGTGCGCGCGGTCGATGTCGCCGATCTGCCGATAGGTGTCGGCGAGCGCTATCAGAGCGGCGGCTTCGTAATGCGGACCGTTCTCTTTGCCGATCTCGAGCCCCTGCTCGATCATCGTCAGGCCGAGCTCGGGATCCCCGGATCCGGCGTGGACCCGGCCGAGCAGCACCAGGTTCTCACCTTCGCTGTGGCGCCTCTTGACCTGCCGGGACAACTCGAGTGCCTCGGTGAGGACGGTCAGCGCGCGCTGGAAGTCACCGCGGCGGAAGTAGGCCTGGCCCAGGTTGCCGACCGCGGCGGCGTGGGCGTTGTGGTTGTCGTTCTCCTGCGCGACCGCGATCGCCTCTCCCAGCACGTCGATCGCCTCGGCGCTCCGGCCCAGCTGGACCAGGATCCCGCCGATGTTCGTCAGGAGGTCCCCGTTCCGCCAGCCGTCGCCGAGGTCCCGGGTCATGGCCAGGGCCCGTTGGGACACCTCCAACGCCGCGGCCATGTTGCCGTGGTCGAAGTGCAGGACCGCTATGTTCTGCAGCGTTATCGACTCCCCGCGCAGGTAGCCGATCTCGCCGCAGATCACGGCGGCCTCTTCCAGGACGGCGAGCGCTTCGTCGAAGTGGCCCAGGCAGTCGTGGGCGATACCGAGCTGGTTGAGGATCTGCGCCCGCCGTTGTGCCTCGTCCGCGGGCACCATGGCCAACGCCGCCGTGTGCAGGTGCAGCGCGTCGGCGAGCCGGCTCGTGTCCTCCAGGTACTGCCACAACAGGATGGACATCGGCACCGGATCGGCCACGCCGAGCAGGGCGAGCCCGATGATGTTGCGGTGCTCGGCGTCGAGCCAGGACTGCGTGTCGTCGGCCCCGATGAACGCCGGAGGCGGTGTGGCCGGCTGCGGGATCTCGATCGTCTGCTGCTTCTGCTGTGGGTACAGCGCGTCCATCGCGGCCGCGGTGGCCGCCAGGTAGTACGCGCCGAGGCGGTTCTCCGCAGCCTGACGCTCGTCGACGGACACGCCGCCGTCGACCGTCTCGGCGAACTCCGCGGCGAACAGGAGCAGGAGGTCATGCAGCTCGTAGCGCCCTGCTGTCCGGTGGTCCAGGAGGTACTCGTCGACGAGGCCCTCCAGGATGGATTCGGCCTCGGCCGGTGACAGGCCGGCTGCCGCGGCCATGGCCGCGGCGGTGAAGCTCGAGCCGGGGAACAGCGTTGCCCAGCAATACACTCGCTGGGCGGCCCTCGGGAGCGCGCGAACCGACAGGTCGAACAGGGAGCGGACCCCTTGCTTATCCGCCCCTCCAACCCCTGCCGCCCTTCCCGCGCCGCTCGAACCCAGCGCGTCCAGACCGGTGGACTCCAGCCGGTCGACGAGCTCGGCGAGCCGCCAGGTGGGACGCCGCCGCAGTTGGCCGCCGGCGAGCGCCACGGCCAGCGGTAGGCGGCCGCACAGTCTGACGATCGCCGCGGCGGCCTGCGGCTCGGCCGCGACGCGTGCCTCGCCGACGATCAGAGCCAGCAGGGCCGACGCCTCATCCTCGCGGAACAGTCCGAGCTGGCACAGAACGGCGTCGGCCAATCCGGTCAGGCTCCGTCGGCTGGTGATCAACACCAGACAGGACGGATTCGCCGGTATCAGATCCCTGACCTGGTTCTCGTCGGCGGCGTTGTCCAGGACGATCAGCGCGTCCTGGTCGTGCAGACGGTCCCGGAACATCGCCGAGCGGTCCTCGCGGCTCTCCGGGATCGCCTGCGCCGGAACGCCGAGCTGCCGGAGGAAGCCGTCCAGCACCACGGCCGGATCCGCCGGCGGATGATCCGGATCGAAGCCGCGCAGGTTCACGAACAGCTGCACGTCCTTGTACCGGCCCGCGCGCACCAGCTCATGAGCCGCGCGGACCGCGAGCCGGGTCTTGCCGATGCCCGCCATGCCCTCGATCGCCGACACCACCACCGTCGGTGACGACCCCGGATCCCGGTCGATCGCGGCGAAGAGCGCTTGAAGCTCCTGGGCGCGGCCGGTGAAGGTGGCCAGATCGGCGGGCAGTTGCCGGAACACCCCGGTCGGGCCGCCGCCGCGTTCCTGGACTTGGACGCGTACACAGGCCGCGCGCCACTGGGCCACGGCCGGTTCGGCCAGCCCCAGGGCCCGAACGGTCGCCGTGACCAGGTCCAGATCCAGCCTGCGACGCCTGGTCTGGAACAGGTCGCCGATCGTGGTGTGCGCCAGCACCTGCGGCGGCCTCAAGCCGCTGCCCACGGTTTTGGCCAGCGTCCGATACGGCGGCGACCCCGCCCACACCCGCAGGCGGCCCAGCGCCTCGATGAACTCACCGAGATCCCGGGCCTCCGCCGGATCCGGCGGAGGCCCTTCAGCCGCATCCACAGACCACCCCAAGACGTCCCAACTCCAGCTGCGTATGGAGATGGAGTCAGTGTACGGACTTGGACGGACTGCGGGATTCGCAGGGCACTGTCATGGAAGATCGGATCGACTCGCTCGACTGGTGGGCGGGCCAAAACGCCGGCACTCAGGGAGCGACGATGACCGTCTTCCCCGGCAACCGCCCGGCGGCGGCGTCCTCATGCACGGCGGCCATGTCGGTGACCGGGCGGCGATCGGCGACGTGCAGCTGGAGCTTGCCGGCGTCCACCTTGGCGACCAGCTCGGCCAGCTGCGCGCCGTCGCTTCGGACCCACAGGCTCGCGCTGCGGACTCCTCGGGCGGCGTCGTCGGGGATCGGGCCGGCCGTGCTCGCGGCGACCCCGCCGTCGGCCACGTAGTTCGTCAGCTGGGCGAGTTCCTCCGGCGAGACGCGCACGTGGTTCACCACGACCTGGAACGGGCCGCTCACCGCGGCCGGGCCTTCGGTCAGGGCCAGGGGGCCGACGACCTGGTTCGCGCCGTAGCCGCGGAGGCGGTCCGCGTGCTCCGGCACGTCCACCGCGGTCACGTGCGCTCCCGCGTCGACGGCGAGCTGTACCACCAGGCTGCCCACCGCGCCGCCGGCCCCGTTCACCAGGACGGTCTGACCGGGCTTCAACTCGGCCAGCTCGAACACCGCCTGCCAGGCCGCGAGGCCCGTCAGCGGCAGCGCCGCGGCGTCGACCAGGTCGGTGCTCGTGGGCGCCGGGGCCAGGGACTCGGCCGCGACGAGCACGTACTCGGCGGCCCCGCCGGCGGAGTCCAACGGCAGCATGGCCACGACCCGGTCGCCGATTTCCAGGTCCGTCACGTCCGCGCCGAGGTCGGCGACGGTGCCGGCCAGGTCGATCCCGGGCACGTACGGGAGCGCGATCGGGATCATCTGGGCCAGGACGCCGGCACGGATGTGGTCGTCGACCGGGTTGAACGAGGTGGCCGCCACCTTCACCAGCACCTGTCCGGGGCCGGGCACCGGGCGTTCCACGTCCTCGTAGCGCAGGACCTCGTGGCCGCCGAACTCGTGGAAACGTATTGCCTTCATGGGTTTTCCTCCAGGATGGATCGATGCCGTCGCCGACGGATTCGGCGATCAGACGGGAAGCCGGAGTCCGGCGGGGTTTCAGGTGAGCTGTACGGACCGGGTCGAGTTGCCCATGACCATGCGGTCGATGGCGCTCACGGCGCTGCCGGGGTCGTCGGCGGCGCCGACGGTGAGCAGCAGCGGGACGAAGTGCTCTGCCGTGGGGTGGGCGATCGCGGCACCGGGTCCCTTGGCGCGGTAGTCGGTGAGGACGTCGACATCGCCCCGGGCCAGGGCGTCCACGGCCCATTCGTCGAAGGCCGCGGTCTCGACCGTGAGTTCCGGACGCTGGAAGACGGCGAAGCTGTGCGTCATGAATCCCGAGCCGAGGACCAGGATGCCTTCGGCGCGCAGCGGACGCAGGCGCGTTCCGAGCTCGAGCAGGGCGCCGGGATCCAGGCTCGGCATCGAGAGCTGCACGACCGGGATGTCCGCCGCGGGATACATGGCCATGAGCGGGATGAAGGCGCCGTGGTCCAGGCCGCGGTCGGCGAACTCGTGCACCGGTGTGCGGCCAAGCAGGCCCGCCAGGCGCCGAGCCAGGCCGGTGGCGTCCGGGGTCGCGTAGGGGAGGGTCTTGTAGCGGGGGTGGAAGCCGCTGAAGTCATAGTAGAGCGGGGTGCCCGCCGCGCTCCCGGAGATCGCCACCGGTGCCCGTTCCCAGTGTGCTGAGATGACGACGACGGCTCGGGGCTTGGGTATCGACTGGGCCCAGGCGAACAGCTCGCCGATCCACTGCGGATCGTCGAGGGTGAACGGGGCCCCGTGGCTGACGAAGAGACTGGGCAGGGGGCCGTCGGAGTCGTTCCACGGACGCTGCTCGCGCGCCCGCGGCAGGACGCGGGCGAGGTGGTCGTCGTATGCCCCGGCCGGTAGGCGTGACGGGAAAGGCGACGTCCGGCTGTCCGCGGGGGTCATCGCTATCGGCTCCTTCACCGTGGTCGTGAGCCTGGCCGAACCGTCTTCTCACTTGCCCAGGCAAGTCAGAACGTACCCCGCGGGAGTTGCCTTGGCAAGTCATGTGAGGTGACCGGGCAAGTAAGATGGGCGGCATGGACCATCCCTCACCCTGGCTCGGCGACGACCAGCAGGCCGTGTGGCAGGACCTGCTCACCGTCGTCATCGCCCTGCCGGCGGCCCTCGACCGCCAGCTGCAGCGAGACGCCGGGATCTCCAACTTCGAGTACGGCGTCCTGGCCCGGCTCTCCATGGCCGATGAGGTCACGATGCGGCTCAGCGACCTGGCCCGGGACTGTGACAGCACCCTGCCCCGCCTGTCGAAGCTGATGGACCGCTTCGAAGCCCGCGACTGGGTCGTCCGGCGGCCCGACCCCGCCAACGGCCGCTACACCCTCGCCACCCTGACCGAGGCCGGGCAACAGAAGCTCGTCGAGAGCGCGCCGGAACACGTCGCGCAGGTGAAGCGGCTCGTGTTCGATCCGCTCAGCGCCGCTCAGCGCCGAAACCTCGGCGTGGCGCTGTCGCACGTCGCCGCCACCCTGCGCCGGGAACTCGACGGAGGGTGAGCGGTGATGAGAATGCGCTCAGGCCGTGACCAGATTGAACACCGGGTAGATCTTCGGCGTCGGTGTCGGGGCGCCGACCTCCTGGTGCAGCGGGGCGACGATCTGCCCGAACTGCTGGAGGGCCTGCTCGGATTCCCAGACGTCGACGATGAGCAAGCCGTCGGGGGTGGTGGCGGTGGTGTGCGAGAGCAGGCCCGCCACCGGCCAGTCCGAGGGGGACTTCGCGCCCCGGCCGTCGCTCAGCTTGTTCGTGATCTGCTGGTACATGTCCTGGGTCATGCCCGGGAGTTCGAAAACCGCGACGACTGCCATGTGCGTCTCCTCATTGTGGGAGCGGTTGCGGACAGCGTCAGTCGAGCACGCTGCCCGGCCCTCCGCCCGACACCGCGACCGCTCGGGTGACGCTGACGCGTTACGGGCGACGCGCGACGGACATCAGATCGTCCGCCGCAACGTCGTCTCCACAGCGTCGACCAGCGGATCGCCGTCGCTGCGCGGATGCCGCGTGAGACCGAGTTCGAGGTCCGGCAGCGGCGGCAGGGCCTGCGGGTTGTGGATGGCCATCGCCGGTTCGAGATTCGAGGGCAGGAGCGCTGCCACTCCCAGCCCGGCCCGCAGCGCGGCGAGCACGCCGGCCAGGCTGTTGCTCTCGAACGCCACCCGCCAGCGCCGGCCGGCGCGCTCCAGCGACTCCAGCAGTGACGTGCGCCAGACGCACGGGTTCGAGAACAGCACCACCGGCAGCGGATCGGCCGTGACGTCCACGCCGTGGCCGACCGCCCACGCCAGGGGGCGGCGCACCGTCCAGCGCGGCGGTGCGGGAAGGTCACCGACCGCGTCGAGCACGAGCTGGACGCGGCGCGTGTCGTAGGCCTTGCGCATCTCGGCGGTGGAGAGGCTGAGGACCTCCAGGGTCGCGTCCGGGTGCAGGCCGGCCAGGTCGGCGAAGGCCTGCGGCAGCTGGTACGCGGCGAGGTCCTCGAGCAGGCCGATGCCGCAGCGGCCGGTGAGGGCGCGGCCGGCTTCGGTGAGGGCCTGGTCGGACAGGGACAGGATGCGCTCGGCGTAGGGCAGGAGCTCCTCGCCGGCCCGGGTCGGCAGGACGCCGGAGGTCGAGCGGTGCAGCAGCGGGCGGCCGACGGTGCTCTCGAGTTTGCGCAGCTGCTGGCTGAGTGCGGGCTGGGTGTGTCCGAGGGCTGTCGCGGCCCGGCTGATGCTGCCGACCCGGACGGCGGTGACGAACGACCGCAGCAGGATGATCTCAAGATCCCTTGCCATAAGCAGCCATTATGCCAGCCCCAATGAGATTCCGTCTTCCTATGGCCGTGCGGGCGTTCTACCGTCACAAAGGTGATCAGATACCGACGAGTGCTCGCCGTGCCGGGGCTGGCGTCGCTGCTGGGCGTCTCACTGATCGCCCGCGCCGCGCTCGCGGCCGACATGATGACGCTGACGCTGTACGTCGTGCTGGGCCTGCACATGAGCTACGCCGCCGCCGGTGGTGTCGCGGCGGCCCTGACCGCCGGGTTGGCGCTGGGCGCGCCGCTGCTCGGCCGCCTGATCGACCGCCGCGGCGCGCGTGTGGTGCTGCTGTCCACCGCCGCGGTCCAGGTCGTGTTCTGGCTGAGCCTGCGGCTCCTGCCCTATCCGATCCTGCTCGGCGCGGCCTTCGCGGCGGGTCTGCTGATGGTGCCGGCCCAGCTGGTGACCAGGCAGGCGATCGCCGCGACGACGACCGCGGGGCAGCGCCGGGCCGCCTTCGCGCTGGAATCGATCCAGGGCGAGCTGTCGTATGTGCTGGGCCCGCCGCTCGTGATCCTCGGCGCGACGGCGGTGTCCCCCGGCGCGGTGGCGTGGGGTACCGGCGCCGCGATCGTGGTGGGCGGTGCGGGCATCGCCCTGCTCAACCCGCCGCTGCGGGCCGAGGGCGAGGCGGACGCCGGGCCGGCCGTCCGTCCCCGTCGCCGGGAGTGGCTGGGTCTGAGCATGATCGCGGTCCTGGTGATGGCGTTCGGCACGGCGGTGCTGCTCAGCGGCACCGAACTGGCGATCGTCGCCACCCTCAGGGCATCCGGTCAGGTGTCCTGGGCCGGCCTGGTCGTGGTGGTGTACGGCGTGTCCTCGATTGTCGGCGGGCTCATATACGGCTCGCTGTCCCGGCCGCTGCCCACGTGGCTGCTGCTCGCCGGACTCGGACTGGCGACCGTCCCGGCCGCGCTCGCCCACAGCTGGCTCGGGTTGTGCGTGGTCGGCATCGGCGCCGGGCTGCTCACCGCGCCGACGCTGTCCACCGTGGCCGACGCGGTGAGCGCGCTCGCACCGGCCAGCGTGCGGGGCGAGGCGACCGGCTTGCAGTCCTCGGCCCTGAGCGCCGGCTTCGCCCTCGGATCCCCGATGGTCGGGGGAGTGATCGACCTGTCGGTGCCGGCCGTCGGCTTCGTGGTTTCCGGGGTGGTGGCTCTGGCCGCCGCGCTGACGGGATACCTGCTGTCACGCCGCACGACGGCCGCGGCTCGGTCTCCGCTTGAGCCTTCAGCACCCTTACAGCCCGCCGAGCTTGTCGGGCAGCGCAGGTAGACAGGCGCGACAGCCGTCGTGCCCTCGTGGGGCGCCCATCGTCAGTCGCGCACCTGGCGGTTACGCCCCGCCCCGTATCCGGTGCCGGCCATGACGATGCTCAGCACCGCGAGCAGCGACAGAGGCAACGCCTGTGACGCGACCGCCGTCGGCGTCGGCGGGCACGGCCGACCTCGGCTCCCTATCGACAGCTCATCGGCTGATCGGCTGCCCGGGTGATTCCTCCGGCTATTCGCCATTCTCGGCATGTTGTTGTCAAGAGGATGGCGTATGGGCTGCTTTAGTCGATGCTGGCACATCGGAATCCCGTCCCGCTTTTGGCCCGGATTCTTCGTCGGCAAAGCAGAGGTCTCCCCGCAAGCTCTACGAACAGAAGGTGCGCACGCATGGATTCTGACAAGCGACACGACCAACTCTGGTCCCGTCGAGGCGTGGTGAAGGGTGCGGCCGGTGCCGCGACCGTGGGCGCCCTGACGCTGGTCTCGCCGCGCGCCGCGCAGGCTGAGACCGCGCCGGCGGCGGATCGGCCGGATCGGCCGGATCGGCCGGACCGGGGGCGTGCCGCCGCTTCGGCCGCCGTCCCGGCTCCGGCCGGCCGTTTCGCCGACGGCGAGACCATGACGGTCCATCTGCGCGACGCGCGCACCGGTGAGCTCGACATCTACGTCGGGGAGCGCCACGTCCGGGTTCGCGACCGGGATCTGGCCGCGCGGCTGATCGCCGCCGCGCGCTGAGCGAGTCCGCCGGCACCCAGGTGCCCCTCGCGCGCCGGGTCGTCTGTCCCGGCGCCGCCGCTCCACATCCACTCAGCCACTTCGTTCCAGCAATCGAGGCTCCCTGATGTCCTCCCACCGCGAAGCCCCCGAGATCTCCAAGGACCCGGTCGCCGACAGCACCGACGTCTACGCGTTCGTCAGCCCGAACGCGCCGGACACCGTCACGCTGATCGCCAACTACCTGCCGTTGCAGGGTCCGGCCGGCGGCCCGAACTTCTACGAGTTCGGCGACGACGTGCTGTACGAGATCCACATCGACAACACCGGCGACGGCCGCCCGGACGTGACCTACCAGTTCCAGTTCAGGACCACCGTCACCAACCCGGACACGTTCCTGTACAACACCGGTCCCATTCTTTCGCTGGACAGCGCCAACTGGAACCGTCGCCAGACCTACACCGTCACCCGCGTCGACGCCAGCGGCCGCTGCACCACGCTGGGCCACGACCTGGCCTGTCCGCCGTGCAACATCGGCCCGCTCTCCACGCCCGACTACCCGAGCCTCGCCCAGGCCGCGGTGCACGACCTGGGCCGCGGGCGCACGGTGTTCGCCGGGCAGCGCGCCGAGGGGTTCTACGTCGACCTCGGGTCGATCTTCGACCTGGGGAACCTGCGTCCCTTCCAGAACCTGCACACCACCTTCAACATCCCGGGCCTGGTGCTTCCCGCGGAGCAGGGCGTCAACACCACCGCGCACCTCAACGTGCACAGCATCGCGCTCCAGGTGCCCATCAAGGACCTGACTCGCGACCACTGGCACGGCGGCAACCCCGCGGACCCGCGCGCGGTGATCGGCGTGTGGACCACGGCCAGCCGGCGCAAGGTCACCGTCCGCGAGGTGGAGGCGGGCCGCGACGAGGAGAACGGCCCCTTCGTCCAGGTCTCCCGGCTGGGCAACCCGCTGTTCAACGAGGTCCTGGTGCCGATGGCGCGCAAGGACGAGTGGAACGCGCTGCCGCCGTCCGACGACAAGCGGTTCGCGCAGTACGTGGCCCACCCCGAACTCGCCGGGCTGCTGCCGGTCCTGTACCCGGGCGTGTTCCCGAACCTGGCCGCGCTGGACGCCGCCGGCACCTCCCGCGCGGACCTGCTGGCGATCCTGCTCACCGGCATCCCCTCGGGCATCATCCCCGGCTTCCAGAACAACACCGGCACCGTGCAGGCCGACATGCTGCGCCTGAACACCGCGATCAAGCCGTCGGCCAACCCCAACCCCCTGGGCCTGCTGGGCGGCGACCTCGCCGGCTTCCCCAACGGCCGGCGCGTCGCCGACGACGTCGTCACCATCGAGCTGCGCGCCATCGCCGGTGTCACCTACGCCCTGGTGGCCACCTACACCCCCGACGCGGCGGCGGGAGTCGTGACCGACTTCATCCCGCCGGTCCCGGGTCTGCCGGCGTACCTGCCGACATTCCCCTACCTCCCGGTCCCGTACAGCGGCTACAACTTCCAGTCCTGACGCGGAACCCGCCACGGCAGCCAGCGCCGGGACAGTCCCGTCACGGGACTGTCCCGGCGCTGCCATCCTTTGCTGGAAACGAGGAAACAGTGAGCGAGCACAACCACGGCCCCTCCCCGGTGGGCAGCGTCGTGCTGAACCTGGGCGAGAACATCGGAGCCCTGATCCTCGAGGCCGACGCGAGCCTGCTCGGCGTCGAGATCGAGATCAGCCCGGTCGGGGCCGACGGCCGGCATGCTTCTGGATCGCAGCGCACTCACAGCATGGTCCGCGAACGCCACACCGTTCCGCACCCCCGCTACGACGCGGTGTACCCGGACCTCGCGGCCGGCCAGTACACGATCTGGCAGGACGCGGACGTGCCCGGCGCGACCGTCACCATCATCGGGGGACAGATCACCACTCTTACGCTCGCGCACGCAGCGGCAGCGGCAGCGGCAGAGACAGAGACAAAGACAGAGACGACAGAGGCAGCAGCAGAGACAAAGGCTGAGGAGGCACCCTCGTGCTGACCGCCTTCGAACCGTGGCACCTGATCGTCATCGGGGGCATCGCCGTGATGCTCTTCGGCGCCAAGCGCCTGCCCGACAACGCCCGCTCACTCGGACAGTCGCTGCGCATCTTCCGCTCCGAGATCGACGCCGGTCGCACCACACCGAGCGAGACCACAGCACAGGGCAGCGACTCAGTCCCGGTGTCGGAACCGCACAGCTGACCAGGGTCGCTCGTCACTCGGCCAGCAGGAACAGGTTCTCGATCTCCTGCTTGGCCGGTTCGGGTTCCTGCGCGGGGTCGGTCATCAGAACTTGGAGTCGGCAGGCCCACTTCGATCCGGCGTCCGTCTCGGAGTGCTCCAGCATGAGTCCTTCGGCCTCGGCCCAGTCGAACAGGCCGGCGATCGCGGCGATGTGCTGGTCGGGGGAACCGGCGGTGGTCAGGGCCAGGTAGCGGCCCGCCGGCAGCACGCCGTGGTGGACCTCGCCGTCCGGTGCCGTGCTGCCGGCGATCGGCACCCCTGCCTCGACCTGCAGTTCCCGCTCCATGTCGATGACGTTGAGCTTGAAGAACGGCGGCCCGGCCGGGGCGAGCCCGTGGGCGGCGAGCCAGCCGAACAGGTCCGGGATGCGGTCGGCGATCTGGTCGAAGGTCTGCATCGTGACCGTCTGGGCGATCCCGATGTAGTGCTGCTCGGCGCGGTGCACGATGGCTGGCTCGCTGGGCACGGCTGGCTCCTGGGTTCCTCGGCGCGGCGGACGGAACGGCCTCGGCACTCTATGACCGGCCTCTGACAGATCGCTCAGGGTCCTTCGGGGACGTGGCGGGCGGCGATCAGCACGGCGACGTCGTCGGCCGCGGCTCCGCCCGAATACTTCGTCAGGTCGTTTCGGAGATCGTCGAGCAGACCGGCCGAGGACTCGCCGGTCCAGCCGGCGAGGCGTTCGGCGAGCGGGTAGAACTCGCCGTTCTGGTCCCGGGCCTCGCTGACCCCGTCGGTGTAGAGCAGCACCCGGTCGCCGGGGCCGAACGGCACGGTCTCGGTGCGGTATTCGCTGGCGACCAGCGATGACAGGTTGAGCGGGGGAAGCGGCACGTCGGGATGGACCGCGCGGACCCCGTCGGGGTTGAGCATCAGCGGCGGCGGGTGGCCGCAGTTGAGCAGGAAGGCTTCGGGGCGGTCCTCGGGGATCTCCATCAGGATGGCGGTCGCGAAGCGCTCGGCGGAGTCCCGGGTGGAGGCGCGCTCGGCGTAGCGCTGAAGGCTGGTCTCCAGCCGCGCCGCGAGTTCGGCCAGGGTCTCGGCGTCGTAGGCCGCCTCGCGGAAGGACCCGAGCAGCGCCGCGGCCGTCTCCACCGCGGGCAGTCCCTTGCCCTGGACGTCGCCGAGGATGAGCCGCACCCCGTGCGGGGTGCGGACCGCCTCGTACAGGTCGCCGCCGATCTGCGACTGCGCGGCGGCGGCCTTGTAGTACAGCGCCAGCTCGACGCTGCCGAGCCGGTCGGGCAGCGGACGCAGCACCACCTGCTGGGCGGTGCGGGCCACCGAGCGCACTTCGGCGAGGTCGCGTTCGCGGCGCACCCGGACCCGGGCGGCGTACGCGGCGGCGAGGCTGACCGTGAAGATGACGGCCATCACCGAGACCGCGGGCCGGCCGACCCGGCCGTCGTGGATCAGCCCGCGGGCCGCCTCGGCGACCATGGCGAGCAGGCCGACGAACAAAGTGGTCCCCGCGCCCCAGACGGAGGCGGCGAGCGCGGGCGCGGCCACCAGGTACCGGTCGTACTGTTGCCCGCTCGTGCTCTCGGCGTCGGCCAGGGCCGACAGGGCGATCAGTAAGAAGGGCGCGACGCGGACGACTTTGGTGACCCGCGAGGGCCGACCGTCGGGATCGAGGGCACCGGTGGGTTCCGTCATGGCACGCCGGCCGACGTCTCAGCGAGCGGACGCCGGAGGCTCGGCGCGGGCGGCGCGAGTGGCGTCAAGGAGTCCGCGGGGGCGGTCGGGGGCTGCTGGTCGGCGGCCGGGGCGGACGTCACCGGACAAGTCGACCACCGGCGCCCCGGGCACGCGAGGCGAACGTGGCGGACGGGGGAGCTGGGGGAGCCGGTGCCGGCCGTACTGCTAGCGCGCCTGGTCGGGCCCGGCGACGAACTGGTCCACCATGCCCAGCAGCGCGCGCACGGCGGCGCTCGGCTGCCGCGCGGCGGCGGTGGCGATCGACAGGGTCTGGGTCAGCGGGTGGTCCGAGACGCTCAGCGTTCGAAGATCGGGGGCGGCCGGTGCGACGAAGTCCGGGAGGAGCGCCACGCCGAAGCCGTGGCGGATGTACTGCGCCGCGGCGCCGATGTCGGTGGTCTCCAGGGCCACGTGGCGTTCCAGCCCGGCGGCGGCGAAGGCGCGGTCGGCCGCGGTGCGGTTCCCGTAGCCGACGGGGGAGTCGATGAAGGGCTCGGACGCCAAGCGGGTCAGCGACACCGAGTCCTGGGAGGCGATCGGGTGGTCGGGGCGGACCACCGCCGCCAGGCGGACCGCGGCCAGCTCGCGCACGGTCAGGCCGGGCGGCGGGCTGCCGGTCGGCAGGAGCAGGAAGGCGACGTCCAGTTCCCCGTCCTGGACGCCCTTGGCCAGTCCGGCCGATCCGCTGGGGGAGACCCGCAGGCGCACGCTCACGTCGGGGTGCTCGGCGTGGAAGCGGCCGAGCAGGGACGGGAGGTTGACCAGGGTGACCGAGATCAGGGTCCCGATGGTCAGGCTGCCGCGGACCCCGCCCCGGACCTCGTCCACGGCGTCCTGCGCGGCCCGGACGGCGTCCAGGGCGGCGCGGGCTTTGGGCAGCAGGGCGGTGCCGGCGTCGGTGAGCGCGACCCGCTGGGGTGTGCGGTCCAGGAGCTGGATGCCCAGTTCGCGTTCCAGGGCTTTGATCGAGGCCGAGACGCCGGACTGGACGACGTGCAGGCGGGCGGCGGCGCGGGTGAAGCTCAGCTCCTCGGCCACGGCGACGAAGTATTCGAGGTGGCGGTGCTCCATGGCAGCATCATCTCTCATCGTGATGGTGATCAGCAAGAACAATCGTTGGACGTGATAGTCCGCGCCGGACAGACTCGATGACATGTCGATCCAGGCGCCGACCCGCCCCCGTACCGGGCTGAACGAACTGAACCAGCAGAACCAGCAGAACCAGCAGAACCAACAGAGCCGGCAGAACGAGCACGCCGGGCCCCGCCGGCGGCGCGGCCTCTCACACGGGCCGGGCTTCTGGCTGATCGCGGTCGCTTTCGCCGTCGCGATGGCCTTCTCCGCGGCCCCGACTCCGCTTTATGTCCTCTACCAGCACCGTGACCACTTCTCGGCGTTCACCGTCTCCATCGTCTTCGCGGCCTACGCGGTCGGCGTCATCATCAGCCTGTTCCTGGCCGGTCACCTCTCGGACCGGTGGGGACGCCGTCGGGTCCTCATACCGGCCCTGTTGCTGGAAGCCGCGGCCGGCCTGGTGTTCCTGGCGGCGCCCGCGCTGCCCGGGCTGATCGTCGCCCGCGTGGTGAGCGGCCTGGGGATCGGCATGATCACCGCGACCGCCACCGCGCACCTTGGCGAACTGCACGCCACCGCCCGCCCCGGCGCCCACCGCGCCCGCGCCGATCTGACGGCCACCGCCGCGAACCTCGGCGGGCTGGGCGTGGGACCGCTGGTCGCGGGGCTGCTGGCCGAGTTCGTCGGCAGTCCGCTGCGTACGCCGTTCCTCGTCTTCATCGTCCTGCTGGTGGTTGCCGCGATCGGCGTCGCGACCGTCCCGGAGACGGTCGAGCCCGCCCCGGTGCGCCGGCCCTACCGCCCCCAGCGCGTCGCGGTCCCGGCTCAGGACCGTCCGCGCTTCTTCGCCGCGGCCGCCGCGGCCTTCGCCGCGTTCGCGATCCTGGGCTTGTTCAGCTCGCTCGCGCCCGGATTCGTCGCCGTCACGATGCACCACCCCTCGCGGGCTCTGGCCGGCCTGGTCGCCTTCCTCGCCTTCGGCACCGCGGCCGTCGCGCAGATGCTGCTCGGCCGGGCGCCGATCGAGGTCCAGTCCCGCTCGGGCCTGGCGCTCACGGCCGCCGGGCTGGTCGTGGTCAGCGCGGCCCTGTGGCTGCCGAGCCTGCCGCTGTTCCTGGCCGGCGGGGCGATCGCGGGCGCGGGAGCGGGGGTCCTGCTCAAGGTGGCGATCTCGATGGCCGCCGAACTCGCCTCGCCGGCGACCCGCGGTGAGACGCTGGCCGGGCTGTTCCTCGGCGGCTATGTCGGTCTGACCGTCCCGGTCGTCGGCGTGGGGGTCGCGACGCTGTATGTCTCCAGCCAGACCGCGATCGGCGGCTTCGCGGTGGCGATGCTGGTGCTGCTGAGCGTGGTCGGCCAGCAGATGCCTACGCGGCGGAGCCGGGGGTAGCGGTCCGCGCGGGCAATCGGGAGCGTAGGGTGTTCGGCCGTGGTGTCCGACGGGGTCCTTCATGAATCAGTGTCCTGGTTGCTCGCGCTCGTGTCCGGCGAAATCCCATCCGCCTCGGCGGACGAGAAGTTCGCTCCCCGGCTCGCCGAGGGCCGCAATATCGGGGCGGTGATCGCCAAGCGTTTCGCCGGGTTCCGCGATGCCGCCCCCACGATCGTGACGTTCGACCGCACGGGGGACGCGGCGGCGGCGGTCGTGGTGCGATCCGGTGATGAGCTGTGGGAGTTCGCCATCGGCGTCGAGCCCGCCGAGCCGTACCGCATCCGCAGCTTTCGACCGCGTCCGGTTCCAGCCGACGCTCCGGAATGGACCGACCTCGTCGATCAGCTCCGCCGGCTCGACCATGCGGTGTCCGAGCTCCCGGGAAGTCTCGCGGAGCAGGTCCACCAGCACCTGGCCGCGGTGGTGGCGGAAGATCGCATCCCAGGACTGAGCTGCGGGATCGCTGTCGACGGCGAGGTTGTGCACCGGGAGTACCTCGGCACGGGAGACGTTCGTACCCTGACTCGGCTGGACGCCGGCGCCGTCTTTCGCGTCGGCTCGGTCACGAAGCTGGTGACGGCGCTGGCGGTGCTGGACTTGGTGCGGGAGGGGCGGCTCGATCTGGATGCCCCGCTGGGACCGGAGGCCGGGTTCGACGCGACGGTCGGCGACGTCCTCCTCCACCGGGCGGGCCTGCCGAAGGACCTCACTCTGCGGCGGGACACGGCGGCGCTGCCGCAGTCGTTGGCCGACGCCCTCGCCTTGCTGCCTCCGGCTCGACCCTCGAGCGCCAGCGGACGCCCTGAGTACTCGAACCTCGGCTACGAACTGCTCGGCCTGCTTGTCGAGCAGGTCACCGGAGCGCCGTTCGCAGAACACTGCGCCGGCCGGGTCCTGGCCCGCTACGGCCTCGCCGGCGCGCACTTTTCCGGACCGGGCACTCCCGCGCCGTCGACCGTCGTCGGCAGCGAGGCGATCGCCGGCCGGATCGCGCCGGTCGCCGAGGCCGCGGAGCCCTACCGCTTCGCCGGCGGAATGACGGCCGACCTCGACAGTGTCCTGACTCTTGCCGGTGTCGTCGGCCGGGCCGGCGACCCGCTCGCCGAGGCCCTGCTCGCGCACACGGCCCCGGCGGGCCCGGGCGCGAGCTTCATCCCCGGCGCCACCCTCCTGGACCGCGCCGACGGCCCGATCCTGTGGCGCGGCGGCAGCACCCGCGGGTTCACCGCCGAGCTCATGGCCGCTGTCGACGGGTCGGCGGCCGTCGTCCTGCTCGGCGCTTCGAGTACGGCGGCGGGGCTGCGTCAGACGGCTGAGGGTTTGTTGCGGGTCGTTGGATAGCCGCCGCGAAACGCCTCGCGGCCCGAGACCCCACAAGGACGTTGGCAGGCGGGATGCGGGCGCTCGGGACTCCGAGCGCCCGCATCCCGTTTCTCACAGCTCGGCCAGGAACTGGGTCAAGGACGGGGCGACCACTTTTTGGGGCGGGTAGCCGGCCTCCTGGAGCAGGATCCGTCCGGTGGCGTTGTCCAGGACGAAGAACACATCCGAGCCGGTGGCGGCGACGGGGAAGGTGATGTCGCCGAGGCCGTCCTCCACCTGACGTCGCACAGCGACGGCGAGCGAGTCTACGAGGTCGCGGAGGCCCTGCTCGTTGAACACGGTGACCAGCGAGACCGGCTCACCGGAGTGTTCGTCGCCTTCGAGGTCGCCGCACCAGTAGCTGCCGTAGAGGGTGATCAGGTCGGGGTGCAGCGTCTGGTCGGACACGGCCAGCGCGCTCTCCACCTCCGAGAAATCCGGGGTCTGAGCCATCGCGACAGGCTTCCACCGGATCATGCCGTCCTCGGTGGGCTCCTCGAACCGCACGGAGACGCCAGTTCGGGCAACTCCTCGACGACCGCCATGCCGGCCTCGTCCCAGAGCGCCCACCTGTCGAGGAGGTAGTGGCCGAGTGCTGCCCGCAGATCGCCTTGGCTCATGAGGATCCCTCCGCTGTGATCGGCCCGATGCCGGCAGCGCAGGCTACCGTGGCGCTGCGACACCTGATCAAGATCGGCCGGTTCCGGCGATCAGACGCCTGACCACCTGGTCCATCTCCAGATGCCGATGTTCGCGCCGGGCCGGACGATCGTGTGAGCCCACTGAATGAAGGCCAAGGCAGCCCGAGAAGGAAGCTGCGGCGGCGTCGAGTTCTATCTGGCGTTCCGACGCCGGCGAGCGGGCCATGTGGCTGTTCAACGCGCTGGCTTCGGCTGTGCTGGGCCTGGTGCTGCTCGTGCGTCCGGACACCGGTGCGGACGGATCCGTACTCGCCCATAGATCCCTTCCTGGCGGTGTCCGACGTAGAGTGCTCTTGCCACCCGGGAGGAGCTTGCGTGAACACCGATTCCGACCAGACCGGAACGCGATTCGGCGGCAGTGTCACCGCCACGAAACCGGTCGTTCCAGGATGAGCCGGCCGGCAGCAGCCCTCCTCGCGTTGACCGTGGGGTGCGTGCTGGCCGACTCCGCGGTCGTCACCCTCGCCCTGCCGGAGATCCTGGTGCGCCTCCACACCACGGTGGGGCAGGTCGCCTGGGTGCTGATCGCGTTCAACCTCGTTCTCGCGGTGATCGCCCGGCCTGCCGCGTGGTTCTTCAAGAGACAGGACCCGGCCGTCTGGTGTGCGGCCGGCATCGCGGTGTTCGCCGGGGCCTCGGCGTTGTGCGCGGTGGCCGGTTCCCTGGACGTCCTGATCATCGCCCGGTCGGTGCAGGCGGTGGGTGGCGCGTTCGCGGTGATCGGCAGTCTTCAGCTGCTGGTCGAGGAACTGGCCGAGCGTCGCGGGACGGCCTGGTGGATCGCCGCCGGCGTGTTCGGGACCGCTGTCGGTCCGGTCGCCGGCGGGCTGCTCACCGATGCGTTCTCCTGGCGCTCGATCTTCATCGTCCAGGTGCCGATCGCGGTGCTGGCCGTGCCTGCCGCACTGAGCAAGCGCCGCAGGAAGGGGCAGAGCCTGGCGGAGGAGGTACCGAGACACCGCGTGCGGATCCGGCCGAACATCGCCCTGGCGCTGCTCTCGGCGGCACTGACCGCGGCGCTGTTCCTGTTCGTGCTGCTCCTGGTCGACGGTTGGCGCCGATCGCCGGCGGTCGCGGCCCTCACGGTCTCGGTGATCCCGCTCGCGGCGCTCCTGGCCCGGCCGCTGATCCGACTGCTGCGAGCCGGACCGCTGGCCCAGACGATGTCAGGGTGCCTGCTCATCGCGGGCGGGCTGGCGGGGCTGGCGCTGCTGCCGTCGTCCGCGCTCGGCTGGACGATCGCACCCCAGGTGCTCGTCGGACTCGGGCTCGGCCTGACGCTGGATCCACTGACCCTGCACGCGATGGACGGCCGCACGCCGCACTTCCTGCACGGCAGCTGGACCATCGCGGCCCGGCACGCGGGAGTGGTCCTGGGCCTCGCGATCCTCACGCCGGTCTTCACCGCGGACCTTCAGAGCGCCCAGCCGCCCGCGAAGGACGCCATCACCGCCTTGGTGCTGAACGCCCCGCTGGCGCCCCAGGACAAGATCACGATCGCCCGCGGACTGGCCGACCAGCTGAAGCAGGACAGCGGCCGGGTGCCCGACCTGGACCCCGCCTTCGCGGGCCTGAGCGTGCCCGCGGCGGAGAAGCCCGCCGCGGCGCAGCTTGAGCACAACCTCGACGTCCAGCTCGAACGGGCCGCCACGCATGCCTTCCGCAACGCCTTCCTGATCGGTGCGGCACTCGCCCTCGTGGCGCTGCTGTCCCTGATCCCGTCGCGTCGAGGGGGCGCGCAATGACCATCGCGGCCCGCCTCCGAGTGGCGGCGCTCCCCGCTCTGGCCGTCGTGCTGGTGAGCGGGGTGCTGGCGGTCCAGCTCGCCAACGGCGGCGGCCGCTACAGCCCGCTTCGCCCGGCCGCCTCGTGCGTCATCCAACCGGCCAGCTCGGTGTCGACGGGGATCGACGGCCTGACCGAGGAGATCGTCCTGACCGGCCTGGCGGCCGCCGCCTGCCAGACCGGCGTGACCCGCGAGGCCTTCGTCCTCCAGATCGCCCAGCCCGGCGCCCACACCGACGCGCAGATCAATGCGTTGCGAGCCGGACTGCTCACCGCCGTCGACGTCCTGAAGGCCGCCGGCAAGCTCCCGAAGGCGTCGCAACTCGCCCGCGAGGCGGTCGACGCGTCGAACCTCAGCGGCTTCCAGAAGACCGCGATCCGCGCGATCCCCGACTCCCTCATCGACAAAGCCCTCACGACCGATGACGTCCTGCGTCGCACGATCAACGATCTCGACCTGCGCGCCCTGCTGACGAACCTCGACAACCGCCCCGCCCTGGCCAAGCAGGTGGACTCGGCCATTTCGAAGGCGGTCATGGAGAGTCTCGGAAACGATCTGCACTAATGGCCACCATGGCCACCATGGTCACCATGGCCAGCCGGGCCGGCGTCGTCACCAGGCCGGCACCGCGTCGAGGAGCCGGCCGAGCGTCACGCCGTCCGGTGCCAGGGCGCTGACGACGATCGCCGGTCCGGGCAGCGGCAGCACCGCGATGGCGCCGTGCGCGTCGTCGCGAGGAGCCAGGGTGAGCCGGTCGCCGGGGGCGGCCCGGGCCCAGGCCGGATCGACGATCACGATCGTGCCGGCGGCGCGGTCGGGGCCGGCGACCGCGGGACCGCGTGAGCCGGGGTGTCCGGGTCCCACCGCGAGGGTCTGGTCCAGCAACACCTTGCCGGCTCGGCGTACCCGCAGCCGTGTCGCGAGGCTTCCGGGTTCCTCGCCGTGCCGGCCGAGGATGATCTCCTCGCGCCACACCAGGCGGGCGTCCTCGGCCAGATCCACGCGCGCGGTGGTGCGGTGCCGGGCGCCGCGGGCCGCGATCAACGGCTGCGGGCTCCAGGAGAGTGCGGCGCCTGCCTCGACCCGCGCGGTGATCTCCAGGCTTGAATCCCTTCCGTGCGGGCCGGGCAGGACGATCGATGCCGCGACGCTGCGCACCCGGAGCCGGGCGCCCGGGCCGACGTCCACGGTGCAGCGCAGCTCGTCGCCGCCGAGCGGACCGGCCGCGCCGCCGACCAGGTGGATCTGCGCGGTGCCTGCGGTGCCCGCGGTGTCTGCGGGACATGCGGTGCTTGTCGTCTCGCGCAGCAGCAGCGGTGCCTGGCCGGCGAGCGCGGTCAGCCGGGTGCCGCCGTCGGGACGTGCCTCGGCGACGAGGCGCGCCGACGCTCTCACACCGGGCTCGATGCGGCAGCCTTGGCCGCTCTGCGTTCCGCGATCAGCGTCTTGATCCAGGCGGTGACGTCGGGGGCGTCCGGATGGGTCGCCAGCGATATGAACATGGTCGGCCGCTGCGTGCCGTCCGCGTCGGTGCGCTGGCGCTCGGCGTCCCGGCACATCACGTCCAGGTCGGCGCGGACCAGCCGGGCGAGGTCCGTCTTGTTCACGATCAGCAGGTCCGAGCAGGTGATGCCGGGCCCGCCCTTGCGGGGCACCTTGTCCCCGCCGGCCACGTCGATCACGAAGATCTGCCGGTCGATCAGCCCTTTGCTGAACGTCGCTGTCAGGTTGTCCCCGCCGCTCTCGATCAGGACCAGGTCCAGCGGATCGAAGCTGTCCTCCAGCGCCCGCACGGCGTCGAGGTTGGCCGAGATGTCGTCGCGGATCGCGGTGTGCGGACAGCAGCCGGTCTCCACGGCGCTGATCCGCTCGGGGTCGAGAACGCCCTGACGCAACAGGATCTCCGCGTCCTCGCGCGTGTAGATGTCGTTGGTGACCACCGCCAGCGAGAACTCCTGCCGAAGACTGCGGCACAGGGCTGCCACGAGCGCGGTCTTGCCGGATCCGACCGGACCGCCGATCCCAATGCGCAGCGGACCTCCGTGCGGTGCGGTGTCGAAGACAGGGGCCTGATGCGTGCCGCCGCCGACCGCGCCGAGTTCGTCAATATGCTTACGATGCAAAGAGACGCACCTCCCAAGTGCTGTGGTGTTCCGCTGAGATGTCGAGCAGTGGTGCGCTGAGCGAGGGCAGTTCCTCGGCGGGGCCTCGGGCCGCCGCCACCGCCTCGGCGGCGACCCGATCGACCTCCGGTTCGAGCACGGCCAGGACCGCGGTGACGGCGTCGGGATCGATGCCCAGCAGCCGGGTCGCGGCGCTGGCCGGACCGGTGACGGCACCGAGCGCCGCGGCGGCGGCCACGCCGAGCGGGCCCAGTCCGGCCGCCGCGCCCGCCGCCCCGAAGGCGATCGGCTGGTGCGGTCCGTCCCGGTGGACCGTTGCTGCCTGGTCGAGGATCGCGTCCGGCCAGCCAGCCCGGATGGCGCGCAGCAGTTGCCGGCCCAGCGCGCGGGAGGCGCGACGCTGCGCGGGCGACGGAGTGCGCGCCTCGAACTCCGCGTCGAGGGTGGCGAACTCTTCGACGGCGCTTCCCGTCACGGAGCCCCCGGCGCCCAGAGCCGCCGCCGCGAAGGCCGCCGAGGTCAGTCCGACGGTGCTGAGCCTGCCGAGCAGGAACGCGTGCAGGCCCGCGGCGTCGGTGACGCGTTTGGCGGCGACGGCGGCCTCCAGCCCGCCGGAGTGGGCGTGGGTCCCGGCCGGCAGCCGGCTGTCGGCGAGCAGGAGCAGCGAAGTCAGGTTCATGGCGGGCCCGTCAGAACAGGAAGTAGCGCTGGGCCATGGGCAGTTCCCCGGTCGGGGCCGGCTCGACGGTCTCGCCGTCGATGCGCACGGTGAAGGTGTCCGGGTCGACCTCGATCCGGGGCAGCGCGGTGTTCTCCGGCAGGTCCTCCTTCGTCAAGCCTCTGACATTGCGCTGGGCGAGCAGCCGCCGCCGGACCCCCAGCCGCTCGGCCAGCCCGTCGGCGAGCGCGGCCTCGGCCACGAAGGCCACGCTGGTGGCCGGTGCGGCGGCGCCGTGGGCCCCGAACATCGGGCGCGGCAGCACCGGCTGCGGGGTCGGGATCGAGGCGTTCGCGTCGCCCATCGCGGCCCAGGCGATCGCGCCGCCCTTGACGACCAGCGCGGGGCGGACCCCGAAGAACGCCGGCTCCCACAGGACCAGGTCGGCGAGCTTGCCCGGCTCGACCGAGCCGAGCTCGCCGTCCATGCCGTGCGCGACGGCCGGGCCGATCGTGTACTTGGCCACGTAGCGGCGGGCCCGGTGGTTGTCCGCCGGGCCGTCCCCGGGCAGCGCGCCCCGTCGGCGTTTCATGGCGTGCGCGGTCTGCCAGGTCCGCAGCACCACCTCGCCGATCCGGCCCATGGCCTGGGAGTCCGAGCCGATCATCGAGATCGCGCCGAGGTCGTGCAGGACGTCCTCGGCGGCGATCGTGGTCGGCCGGATCCGCGACTCGGCGAAGGCCAGGTCCTCGGGGATCTCAGGGCTCAGATGGTGGCAGACCATCAGCATGTCCAGATGCTCGTCGATGGTGTTCACGGTGTGCGGCCGGGTCGGGTTGGTCGAGGCCGGCAGGAAGTTCGGCAGCCCGGCCACGGTGATGATGTCCGGGGCGTGGCCGCCGCCGGCTCCCTCCACGTGGTAGGCCTCCAGGGTCCGTCCGGCCACGGCCGCCACGGTGTCCTCGACGAAGCCCGCCTCGTTGAGGGTGTCGGTGTGGATCGAGACCTGGGCGCCGGAGGCGTCGGCGACCCGCAGGCAGGCGTCGATGACGGCCGGGGTGGCGCCCCAGTCCTCGTGGATCTTGAACCCGGCCGCCCCCGCGCGCAGCTGTTCCCACAGGGCTTCCTCGTTGGTGCTGTTCCCCTTGCCGAGCAAGGCGAAGTTCACCGGCCACGGGTCCAGGGCCTCGAACATCCGGGCCAGGTGCCAGGCTCCGGGCGTCACCGTGGTCGCCTTGCTGCCCTCGGCAGGTCCCGTGCCGCCGCCGATCAGGGTGGTAACCCCCGAGCCGAGCGCCTCGGTGACCGATTGCGGGCAGATCAGGTGGACGTGCCCGTCGATGCCGCCGGCGGTGAGGATCTTCCCGTTGCCGGCGATGATCTCGGTGGACGGTCCGATGACCAGCTCCGGGTGCACCCCGTCCATGGTGTCCGGGTTCCCGGCCCGGCCCAGCGCGACGATCCGTCCGTCGCGGATGCCGATGTCGGCCTTGACCACGCCCCAGTGGTCCAGCACGACCGCGCCGGTGATGACGGTGTCGGGGGTGCCGGGGACGCCGTCGCGCGCGACGCGGGTCGCGTGCGCCATGCCCATCGACTCGCGGATCACCTTCCCGCCGCCGAACACCGCCTCGTCCCCGCCGGCGCACCGGTCTTCTTCGACCTCGATGAACAGGTCGGTGTCCGCCAGGCGGATCCGGTCTCCGACCGTGGGACCGTAGAGCGCGGCGTATCGCTCCCGTGAGATCTCAGCCATCGAGCCTGCCTTCCGCGCGGGCCGCGGCTTCGCCGCGCAGTCCGGTGACGACGCGCCGCCCGGCGATGGGCACCAGGCTCACCTCTCGTTCCAGCCCCGGCTCGAACCGCACCGCGGTCCCGGCCGGGATGTCCAGCCGCTGTCCCCAGGCCGCGGCCCGGTCGAACTCCAGGGCCGGATTGGCTTCCGCGAAGTGGTAGTGCGAACCGACCTGGACCGGCCGGTCGCCGCGGTTGAGGACCACCAGCGTCGTCGTGGGCGCGCCGGCGTTGAGGACGACCGGATCCGCGGCGAGGACGAGCTCACCGGGGACCAGCCGTGCGCCCGAAGCTCCCGAAGCCCCCATGGCCGCGCTCACCCGATCGGCCGGTGCACGGTGACGAGCTTCGTGCCGTCCGGGAAGGTCGCCTCGATCTGTACTTCCTTCACCATCTCCGGCACCCCCTCCATCACGTCCTCGCGGGTGAGCACCCGGCGCCCGGCGTCCATCAGCTCGGCGACGCCCTGCCCGTCGCGGGCCCGTTCCAGCAGGAAGGAGCTGATGAGCGCCACAGCCTCCGGATAGTTCAGGCGCAGTCCGCGCGCGCGCCGCTCCCGGGCGAGCCCCGCGGCCACATGGATCAGCAGGCGTTCCTGCTCGTGGGGTGACAGAAGCATGAGACGGCAGGCCTTTCAGGCTTGGGCGGCGGCCTGGGCGACCGGGATGCCGAGGTCGACGGGGCCGGTCTTCTTGCAGGCGTCGTGGCAGCTCTTCTCCAGGCTGCAGCACAGCGAGCAGATGGCGCCGGAGTGGAACGGGCACGCGGCCATGTCCGGGCGCTCGAAGTCGTCGGCGCACACGGTGCAGGTCAGGGTGACGGCGGAGAGCCGGCCGTCGACGCCGACGAGCGGCTCGGCCATCTCGTCGGCGCGGGCGATGTAATACCGGCCCTTGGTGGCGTAGGCGAGCACGGGGGAGAGCACGATGCCGATGCCCAGTGCGATGAGCGGGGAGAACGCCTTGGCGTAGGCGCCGAAGGCGTTGTAGTACGCGGCGATGGACACCACGGAGGCGATCAGCATCGAGCCGAACCCGACCGGGTTGAAGTTGTACAGGTGCGCGCGCTTGAACTCGATGTAGGACGGGCTCAGCTTCAGCGGCTTGTTGATGACCAGATCGGCGGTCACCGCTCCGATCCAGGCGATGGCGACGTTGGAGTAGAAGCCCAGGACGTTGTTCAGGAAGCCGAACACGCCGCCTTCCATCAGCGCCAGCGAGATGCCGACGTTCAGGAAGATCCACACGACCCGGCCCGGGTGCCAGTGCAGCAGCCGCGAGAAGAAGTTGGACCAGGACAGGGAACCGGAGTAGGCGTTGGTCGTGTTGATCTTTATCTGGGACAGGATCACGAAGAACGTGGCCAGGCCCAGGGCCACCGGTGCGGCGAAGGTCTTCAGGCCCGCGAGGTACTGCTGAATGGGCTGGTCGGCTTTGGTCAGGCCGACCTTGTCGGCGACGTAGAAGGCCAGGAAGGCGCCGCCGAGCTGCTTGAGCGCGCCCAGAACGACCCAGCCGGGCCCGGCCGACAGCACCGAGGCCCACCAGCGCTTGGCGTTCGCCGGGGTCTTGTCCGGCATGAAGCGCAGGTAGTCGACCTGCTCGCCGATCTGGGCGATCAGTGACAACGCGACGCCGGCACCGGCTCCGGCACTCAGGAAGCTGAAGCCCGCACCCGTGGGGGAGTTCCCGCCGAAGTGGGTGAACGCCGAGAACCTGCCCGGATCCTGGATCGCGATCGCCACGAACGGGGCGACCATGAGGATCAGCCAGATCGGCTGGGTCCACACCTGCATCTTCGACAGCGCGGTCATGCCGTAGACGACCAGCGGGATCACCAACAGCGAGGCGATCAGATAGCTGACCGCGAGCGGGATGTGCAGGCCGAGCTGGAAGGCCTGCGCCATGATCGAGCCTTCGAGGGCGAAGAAGATGAAGGTGAAGCTGGCGTAGATGATCGAGGTCAGCGTCGAGCCCAGATAGCCGAAGCCGGCGCCGCGGGTGAGCAGGTCCATGTCGATCGAGTACTTCGCCGAGTAGTACGCGATCGGGATGCCGGTGGCGAAGATGATGAACGCGGCGATCGCGATGGCGACCGCGGCGCTGGAGAACCCGTAGGAGATGGCGATCGACCCGCCGATGGCGAAGTCGGCCAGGTAGGCGATGCCTCCGAGGGCGGTGGTGGCCACGACGTACGGGCTCCAGCGCCGGAAGGACTTGGGCGCGTAGCGCAGCGAGTAGTCCTCGAGCGTGTCGTTCTTGGCCCAGCGGTGGTACGCGCGCTTGGCCGTCGTCGCGCTGGCTTGCGGCGCCGGTGTGGTCACGGCGGACTGGCTGTCCGTGTCGGTCATGGCGAAGAGCGTCGTGCGGACTGATGTCAGCTGTGTTACACCGAGTTACTTCCCCGAGAAAATATTTCTGCGAAGGGATATCTGCTTTGAGCAGGCCGTACGCTGAGTCTCACCAGCCGGGCAGGGACGGGGGTGTCAGAGTTGGGTGATGATGTCGAAGTCGAAGACGTCCGCCTTGGCCAGGTAGATGCGCTGGGACACATGGTTGCCGCGCAGCGCGAGCCGGCCGCGGGGTCCCTCGTAGAGCACGTCCTCGGCCACGGCCTCGACCGCGTGCGCATCGAGGGTGCGCGCCCGGCGCGCCAGTGCCGCCAGCAGCATGACCCCCTCATAGCAGGACTCTCCCAGGCTGCTCAGCGGCGGTGCCTCCGGACCGAAGCGGGCCGTGTAGCGCCCGTTGAAGTCCAGGCTCTCGGCGGTGGCGAGGGTCTCGAAGTAGCCCGCGGCGGCCCACAGGTTCTCGGTCGCCCCGGCGCCGGTGGCCAACAGCATGTTCTCGTCCATGTGCGTGCTCAGCCGCAGGCACCGCTGATGCAGCCCGCGACCGGCGAAGCCGCGGTTGAAGTGCACGGCGTCGGCGCCCACCAGCAGCATCAGGACGGCGTCGGCCTCGCAGCGCTCGACGCGCCGCAGCACGCCGGCGAACTCCTGCGTGCCCAACGGGACGAAGATCTCCTCGACCACGGCCGCGCCGCAGGAGCGCGCGTACTGCCGGGCCGAACGCGCCGTGGCACGCGGCCAGATGTAGTCGTTGCCGACCACGCACCAGCGCCGGGCCCCGGCGGACCGGGCGAGCAGCCGCATGGCCGGCAGCAGCTGCCCGGCCGGGGTCTCCCCGGTCATGAAGACGCCCGGCGTCCGCTCCCCGCCCTCGTACTGCGCGGTGTAGACGTACGGCACGCGCCCGGCGATCCGCGGCACGAGCGCGCGGCGCACCGCGGAGATGTGCCAGCCGACGACCGCGTCCACCTCGCCCAGCCCGACCAGGGCCTCGACCTCGGAGGCGACCTGCCGGGGCGGCGCGCCGCCGTCCACGGTCAGCAGCCGGACCCGCCGTCCCAGCACGCCGCCGGTGTCGTTGAGCTCGCCGGCGGCCAGCCGCGCCGCCAGCTCGCACGACGGGCCGAACACGCTGGCCGGCCCCTGGAGCGGCACCACGAGGGCGACGGTGAGCGTCTCGTGCCCGGGTGCGGATCCGCGCGTGCGGAGCGTCCGCAGGCGTGGTGTCAGGGGTTCCACACGGTCACCTCGGGCGGGGATCAGCGGAGGTCGGCGGGATCGGCGGGATCAGCGGGGATCGGTGGGGATCATGGGTGCGGGAAGGATCGCGGGCGTGAGACGCTATCGTGACCGCCCGGCGGCGCGTCCGTCCAGCCACCGCCCGCCCCTTGCCCAGGAAAACCTCGCCCAGGAAAGGAGCCGGAAGCGGTCATGACCGGGCCTTCGCGGGACCTGTTCCACCTCCTCAGCCACGCCGAGAACCGCGCCACCCGATGGCTCGCGGCGGCCCTGGACGGCCAGGGCTGCTCGATCGAGCAGTGGCGGGTGCTGGTCCTGCTCGCCGACGGCCGGGGGCACCCGATGACCGAAGTGGCCGAGTTCGCTCTGCTGCCGGCGCCCACCGCGACGAAGCTGGCCGACCGCATGGTCGCCGACACCCTCGTCTATCGCCGCGCCGACCCGACGGACCGGCGGCGGGTCCTGGTCTACCTGACCGAACGCGGTCACGAGTTGCACGCGCGTGTGGCCGCGTCGCTGGGACAGGCGCAGGCAGAGCTCATGGACGTGCTCGGCGACGGCACGGATCTGCGCGAAGGGCTTGTCCGCCTGGCCGAAGCCCTCGATCCCGCGGTGAGGCGCGTGCCGGCATCGGGCCGGTAGGGCCTACTGAGTTTCCCCTTACCCCTGCGCCGTATCCCGCCCCGAGCGCCGCAGGATCAGATTGATCACCAGGGCCGTCCACCCCGTCTGGTGCGAGGCGCCGAGCCCGGCGCCGGTGTCGCCGTGGAAGTACTCGTGGAACGGGATGAGGTCGTGCCAGTCCGGGTTCTTCTGGAACAGCTCGTTGCGCCCGAACACCGGTCGGCGGCCGTCGGCGTCGTTCAGGAACAGGGATATCAGCCGCTGTGACAGGTCGTCGGCTATCTCCCCGAGGGTCGCCTCGCGTCCCGGTACGGCGCCGGTCGGATAGGGGACGCGCAACCGGTCGCCGAAGAAGCGGTGGTGCCGGTCGAGGGCGTCGATGAGCATGTAGTTCACCGGGAACCAGATCGGGCCGCGCCAGTTGGAGTTGCCGCCGAACAGCGTCGAGGAGGACTCGGCCGGTTCGTAGCCGACGCTGTAGTCGGCCTCGCCGAGGCGGACGGTGAAGGGTTCGGCGAGGTGCGCGCGGGACAGGGCCCTGAGACCGTGGTCGGACAGGAACTCGTCCTCGTCGAGCATGCGCTCCAGCAGGCGGGGGAACTGGTCGTGCCGGACCATGGTCAGCAGCCGCAGGTCACTGGCCGGCATCATGCGGCCGTGCAGGACGTCGGCGTAGTGCGGCTTGTTCGTCCGGTACCAGGCCAGGCGTTGCTCCAGCTCCGGGACCGCCGCCAGCGCCGCCGAGGACACCGTCGCGGTCGCGCTCAGCGGCAGCAGGCCGACCACCGAGCGCACGCGAAGCGGAACGCCGTCCTGCCCCGGGACGCGGACCATGTCGTAGTAGAAGCCGTCCTCCTCGTTCCACAGCCCCTGGGTGTTGGCCGCCTCGACGATCAGCGCGAAGTGCTCGAAGAACTTGGTGACCATCTCCCCGTAGGCGCTGTCCTCGGTCGCCAGGATCAGCGCCATGTCCATCATCGTGAGCGTGAACAGGGCCATCCACGCCGTGCCGTCGCTCTGCTCCAGCTGCCCGCCGGCCGGGACGCCCGCGCTGCGGTCGAAGGGGCCGATGTTGTCCAGGCCCAGGAAGCCGCCTTCGAAGACGTTCTTGCCCTCGGCGTCCAGCCGGTTGACCCACCAGGTGAAGTTCAGCAGCAGCCGGTGGAAGACCCGCTTGAGGAAGGCGAAGTCCCGGCTGCCGTCGGCGGCGAAGACCTGGAGCGCGGCCCAGGCGTGGACCGGCGGGTTCACGTCGCCGAAGTTCCATTCGTAGGCCGGCATCTGGCCGCTGGGATGCAGGTACCACTCCCGCAGCAGGAGCAGCAGCTGCTGCTTGGCGAAGCCCGGGTCCACCCGGGCCAGGGCGACGGCGTGGAAGGCCAGGTCCCACGCCGCGAACCACGGGTACTCCCAGGTGTCGGGCATGGCGATGACGTCGCGCGCCGACATGTGCCACCAGTGCGCGTTGCGCCGCGCGGTGCTTCCGATCCCGGCCGCGTGGCCGGGATCGTGGTCCAGCCAGCGCGGCACGTTGTAGTGGTAGAACTGCTTGGACCACAGCAGGCTGCCGACGGCCTGCCGCAGGACCATGGCCTCGTCGTCGGAGCAGGACTGCGGGGTCAGGTCCGCGAAGAACTCCTCGGCCTCCTGTTCGCGGGCCTCCATCACCGCGTCGAAGTCCGGCCCCAGGAGTCGGGCGCGGGTCAGCTGCTGGACGTCGGGGCCGTCCATCCGCAGCCGCAGCCGGATCTCCGCGGTCTGCCAGGCCGGGACGGTTAGCACATACCGCAGCGCGGCCTTGGTGCCCACGCGCTCGGGATTGACGGTCTCGGCGCCGTCGACGACATGGTCGTTGATGCCGTCCTTGGGGAACTCGCTGTAGCCGCCGTAGCCCCACAACCGCTCGCTGTTGGTCTCGTTGTCGCACACCAGCGCCTGCGGGCTGCCCTCGCCGTACAACGACAGCGGCCTGAGACGCTCGTGCTCGCCGGCCAGCCGTGCGCCGTGGACCGTGATCCGCGGGACGGCGTCGGGCTCGGGCAGTCCCCAGGACCAGGTGTTCCGGAACCACAGTGTCGGCAGCACGTGCAGGGTCGCCGGTTCCGGGCCCACGTTCTCCACCCGCACTCGGATGCACAGGTCGTGCGGCCCGGCCTTCGCGTAGTCCGCGGTGATCGCCCAGTATCGGTCCTGGTCGAAGATCCCGGTGTCCACGAGCTCGTATTCGGGATCGGCGCCGCCCAGGTCCCGTGTGGTGTCCAGCAGGTCGTGGTAGGGGAACTCCTGCTGCGGGTAGTGATAGCGCCAGCGCATCCAGGAGTGGGTCGGCGTGGAGTCCAGGAACCACCAGTATTCCTTGGCGTCCTCGCCGTGGTTGCCCTCCTGGCCGCTGACACCGAACAGCCGCTCCTTGAGGATCGGATCCGCACCGTTCCAGAACGCGAGCGCGAAGCAGAACCGCTGCAGCTCGTCACAGATGCCGCCCAGGCCGTCCTCGTTCCAGCGGTAGGCGCGGGAGCGGGCGTGGTCGTGCGGGAAGTAGTCCCAGGCGGTGCCGCCGTCGGAGTAGTCCTCGCGGACGGTGCCCCAGGCCCGCTCGGCGAGATAGGGGCCCCATTCCCGCCAGGGCACGCGAGCCTCGCCCTCGGCGTCGGCGGCGTTCAGGCGGATCCGCTCGGCGTCGGTGTCGGCGTCTTCCATGGCGCCCAGTGTGGACCGTATTGGTTTCGGATTGTTTCCGAACAGCCCGCGTGAACTGATCCCGAACACGACGGCCTCACAGCCGCAACGTCCGCGCAATCTGCGTCCCCGATGCTGGTCGCACCGCCGAACACACGCCTTGAGCGGACGGCATCCGTGATCCCTGATGAGGAGGCGACGATGACCGCGACCACCGCGTTCCGCAAGAGGAAGCTCCTCATGCTCTCCTGGGAGTACCCGCCGGTCATGGTCGGCGGCCTCGGACGGCATGTCCACGCGCTGGCCACCACCCTGGCCCGCGCGGGGCACGACGTCACCGTGGCCACCCGCCACGCGCCCGGCGCGCCCCTGGACGAGATCGTCGAAGGGGTGCGCGTGGTGCGGGCCCCGCAGGACCCGCCGGTCATCCCGCTGGACACCGAGCACCTGCTGGCCTGGGCCGTCGCCTTCAACCACACCCTGACCCGCACCGCGCTGCACGCTGCCCGCGGCCAGGACTTCGAACTCGTCCACGCCCACGACTGGCTCGTCGCGCACGCCGCCATCACCGTCAAGGACCACCTGGGCATCCCGCTGGTCGCCACCATCCACGCCACCGAGGCCGGCCGGCACCAGGGCTGGCTGCCCGGCGACCTGAACCGCGGCATCCACTCCATCGAGTGCTGGCTGGCCCAGGAGGCCTCCCGGGTCCTGGTCTGCTCCCAGTACATGCGCCGCGAGGCCTCGGTGCTGTTCGGCATCCCGGAATCCAAGATCGACGCCGTCCCCAACGGCGTCGACATGCCCCGCTGGCGGGCCGCGCCCAAGCAGGTCGGCCTGGCGCGGGCGCGGTACGCCGGCAGCGGCCCGCTGGTGGGCTTCGCCGGCCGCCTGGTCCACGAGAAGGGCGTCCAGCACCTGCTGCACGCGCTGCCCGAACTGCGCCGCGACCACCCCGGACTGCGCGCGGTCATCTGCGGCGACGGCCCGAACCGCGGCGAACTGGAGGACCTGACCCGCCGCCTGGGACTGGAGCACGCGGTCAGCTTCGGCGGGTTCGTCGGCTCCAAACTGTCGGCGACCATGGCCGCCACCGACGCGATGATCGTGCCGAGCCTGTACGAGCCCTTCGGCATGGTGGCCCTGGAATCCGCCGCGGCCGGCGCCCCGTTGGCCGTCGCGGCGACCGGGGGTCTGGCCGAGATCGTCGAGCCCGGGGTCACCGGCGTGACCTTCCCGGCGCGCGACGACGGCGCGTTGGCGCGGTCGGTGTCCACACTGCTGGCGGACCGCCCTGGAGCGCGCCGGATGGTGGTCACCGCCAAGGCGATGGTGCGCAGTCGCTACGGCTGGCCGACGGTCGGCGAGCAGACCGCCGCGGCCTACGCGGCGGCCGTCGACGCGGCGCCGGCGGTGCCGGCCGGACCCGAGGAGCTGTGGCGGTCCCGGCAGCAGCCGATCGCCATACCGGAGGGCAATCTGCTGGTGTCGGCGGGGCTGGCGGCTTGACCGGCGTGCCCCGCTACTGGGATCGGTTCGGCGCCCATCCGGAGCCAGGCGGTACGCGCTTCGCGGTGTGGGCGCCGAACGCGTGGCGAGTGCAGGTGACGGGCGATTTCGACAGCTGGGATCCGAACCGCGCCACCGAGCTGAGCCGCGACGACTGGACCGGCTGTTGGCACGGCTTCGCCGAAGGCGCCGGGCAGTGGGACCGGTACAAGTACCGGGTGCTGTGCGCCGACGGAGTGTGGCGGCTGAAGGCCGATCCGGTCGCGTTCCACACCGAGACGGCACCCGCGGACGCGTCGCGGATCTTCGCCTCGTCCCATCACTGGCAGGACGCCGATTGGCTGAAGGCGCGCCGGGAGACGGCCGGCGAGCAGGCGTCGCTGCCCATGTCGGTCTACGAGGTGCACCTGCCGTCCTGGCGGCGCGGGCGTACCTACGGAGACCTGGCTTCGGAACTGGTGGACCACGTGTCCGAGCACGGATTCACGCACGTGGAGTTCCTGCCGGTGATGGAGCATCCTTATGGCGGCTCCTGGGGCTACCAGACGACCGGCTTCTTCGCCCCGACCTCACGCCTGGGGCACCCCGACGACCTGCGATACCTGGTGGACCGGCTGCACCAGGCCGGAATCGGGGTGCTGTTCGACTGGGTCCCGGCGCACTTCCCCCGGGACGCCTGGGCGCTGGCGCGGTTCGACGGGACCGCGCTCTACGAGCATCCCGATCCCCGCCGCGGCGAACACCCCGACTGGGGAAGCCTGATCTTCGACTTCGGACGTCCGGAGGTCCGCGACTTCCTCATCGGCTCGGCGCTGTACTGGATCGAGGAGTTCCACGCCGACGGGCTCCGCGTGGACGCGGTTTCCTCGATGCTGCACCTGGACTACTCGCGCGGGCCGGGCCAGTGGGAGCCGAACGTGTACGGCGGCACGGAGAACCTGGAGGCCACCGCACTGTTGAGAAGCCTCAATGACGAGGTCCACAACCGGTATCCGGGCGTGGTGACGATCGCCGAGGAGTCCGCGGCATGGCCGGGGGTGACCCGGCCGACGGCGGACGGCGGTCTCGGCTTCGATCTGAAGTGGAACATGGGCTGGATGAACGACACGCTGCGCTACGTCGTCCGCGATCCCGTACACCGCAGCCACCACCACGGCGATCTGACGCAGCCCTCGACGTACGCGTTCAGCGAGAACTACCTGTTGCCGCTGTCCCACGACGAGGTGGTCCACGGCAAGCACTCCCTGGCCGGCAAACAGCCCGGCGCACGGGACGAGCAGGTGCGCGGCCTGCGCGGACTGCTGGCGTACCAGTGGGCCTTTCCCGGCAAGAAGCTGCTGTTCATGGGCGCCGAGTTCGGGCAGCGGGCCGAGTGGAGCGAGGAGCGCGGGCTGGACTGGCCCGCCCCCGGCGAGGGGGACGGCGGCCTCACCCGGCTGCTCGCCGACGCGAACGACCGGTACCGCGAGTACCCGGCCCTGTGGATCCGCGACTCCGATCCGTACGCGACCCGCTGGCTGGCCTCGGACCCGGCCGCGAACCTGCTGGCCTTCGCCAGGTTCGGTCCCTACGACGAGGGCACCGCGCTCGTGTGCGTCGCCAACTTCTCCGGGGTCCAGATCCGGGAGTACCGCATCGGCATGCCGTGGCTTGGAACCTGGCGCGAGATCCTCAACAGCGACGCGTCCGTCTATGGCGGTTCCGGGGTGGGAAACCTCGGAGCGGTGGTCGCGATCGGGGAGCCCTGGTCGGGGGAGCCGGCTTCGGCGCGGGTGACGGTCGGAGCCGGGGCGGTGGTGTGGTTGGCCGGGCGATGCACGACCGATGGCACGCCAGTGTCTTCGAGGCCCGACCGATGCCAGGGTCGTGCGATTCGCAGCGCGGGGCGAGCAACTGTGTCGAAGTGACCTCACTGCCTGTTCTCAGCGCGATCAAGCTCCCATCGCTGCCACCAGTACGGATACCGCCGTTGGCGCCGGTAACGGCACCGAGTTCGGCGCTGGCACCGGTATCAGCACCGGCACCGGCACCGGCGCCGAAACTCGCGGAGCGTGAGACCCTCCTCGCCGAGCTCGAAGCCCTGCTGGCCGCGAGCCGCGACGGCGGCCGGATCGCCTGGGTGACCGGGGAGGCCGGCATCGGCAAGAGCACGCTGGTACGGCGGTTCGCCGAACGGCATCGGGGCCGGGTAAGGATTCTGTCAGGATGCTGCGATCCGGCGGTCGGGCGGCATCGGGGTCGGGCGCTGTGGCGGGACCTGGCGGGGCAGGCCGGCCTGGACGCGAAGGCGGCGAAGCGTCCGGCGGTCCTGGCGGACGGCCTCGCCGATCTCGCGCGTGGCCATGGCGGGCTGGTGGTGGTCCTGGAGGACCTGCACTGGGCCGACGAGGCCGTCGTCGACATGGTGACCGCGATCGGGCGCCGACTGGAGCGATGTCGTGCCCTGTTCATCCTGACCTGCCGGACCGAGCAGGGCCCGGCGGGCCATCGGCTCGGTGCGATGCTGGCGGCCGCGCCGGCGCACGCGGTGGCCTACCTCGCGGTACCCCCGCTCTCACCGTTCGCGGTCGCCGAGTTGGCGCGGCATGCCGGGCGCCCGGAGCCGGATCTGTACCGGCTCAGCGGTGGGAATCCGTTGCTGGCGAACGAGATCCTCGCCTCCGGGACCGAGCCGCGCGCCTCGTCCTGGTTCGGCGCGTTGGCCGCGTCCCGGATGGGCGAGTTGCGGCCCGCCGCACAGGAGGTGGCCCGGCTCGTCGCACTGGCGCCGGACGGGGTGGAGCCGTGGCTGCTGGAGGCGGTGCGGGGCGGCGATGAGGCGGCGGCGGACCAGTGTCTGGCCTCCGGGCTGCTCGTGCGCGGATCCGGGCGGATCGATTTCCGGCACGGGATCCTGAAGCAGGTCGTCCGCGATCTGATGCCGCTGTTCACCCGTCGCGCACTGCACCGCGACCTGCTGCGGGCACTCGTCTCCCATCCGGACCAGCCCGGCGTCACCCCCGCCCGCCTGGTGTTCCACGCGATCGGCTGCGACGACGGCGACGTGATCCGGCGGCACGCGCCGCACGCAGCCCGGGACGCGGCGGCTTTCGGAGCACCGGAAACGGCGATCGGACTCTACGAGACCGCGCTCGCCCACACCGATCCACTCGACCGTGCGGGTCGCGGCGAGCTGCTGGACGCGCTGGCCGAGCAGGCTTACCTCAGCAGTCGCCTGAGCGACGCGTGCGCGGCGGGACGGGGCGCGGCGTCGGCTTGGGAAGCCGCCGAGCGGGCCGACCGGGCCGGGCGGGCGCAGCGCCGCCTGGCGCGTGCGCTCTGGCTGACCGGGGACCGGGTCGCCGCGTGGGAGGCCGCCAGCCGGGCTGTCGACCTGCTCCTCCGGCAGGGGAGCATGGCCGAGCTCGCGCTGGCGCACGCCGAGCTGTCGCGGCTGGAGGCGCTCGTCCCGCATCCGGCGGCGGCGCTCGAGTCGGCGAACCTGGCGATCCAGGCCGCCGAACGCGCCGACGATCCGCGGGCCGGGTCTGCCGCGCTGATAGCTCTGGGTTCTGCGAAGCTCGCGCGGGGCGAGGCCGACGGCCAAACCGCCGTGGCCCGGGGCTGGTTGATCGCCGTGGAGCACGGGCTCGGCGACGAGGCCGGGTGCGCGGCGGCCGCGCTGGCCGGGCACGACATCGCCCATCATGAGCACGCCGCCGCTGCCGCAGTGCTCGATGACGGGCTGCATCAGACAGCCCGCGGCGCCCTTACCAGATTTGCTCAGGGTACTGACAACCTCGCCGCCGTCATCCAGCTCGCCCCGCCGCACCACTCCGGCGAACTCCTGGCCCTGCGCTCCTGGCTCCGCCTCGCGCGGGGCGACTGGCGCGGCGCGCAGGCCGACGCCGACGAATCCCTCCACGGCATCGGGTTCGCCGGCCCGACCGCCGTCCCCGCACTGAGCACTTTGGCCCGGCTGCGCGCCCGCCGGGGCCTGGCCGACGGGGGCGAACCGGCCCACCGGGCCGTCCGGATCGCCGAGGCGGCGGGCGGACTGCAGGCCGTCGTCCTGGCCACCGTCGCCGAAGCCGAACACTTCTGGCTCTCGGACCGCCAGGCCCTGCGCGCCGACCGGCTGGTGGCGGCCTTCGGCCTGGCCTGGCGCGCCCGCCATCCCTGGTTCGCCGGCGAGCTGGCGTGGTGGCTGCGGCGGGCCGGGACGCCGGCGCCGGTCGCCGGCTGGTTCGCCGAGCCCTACCGCCTGCTGCTCGCGGGGGAGTGGCGGGCGGCGGCGCGGGCCTGGGCCGTCCTGGGCTGCGGCTACGAGCAGGCCGAGGCTCTGGCTTGCAGTGACGACCCCGGGGATCTGGCGCTCGCTCTGGACCTGTTCAGCGCGTCGGGCGCCGACCCCCTGGCCCGCCGGCTGCGGCGCCGGCTGCGCGGGTTCGGCGGGCTGGTCGTGCAGCGCGGGCCGCGTCCGGCGTCCGTCAACCACCCGGCCGGACTGACGTCGCGGCAGGCGGAGGTGCTGACGCTGCTGTCGGCGGGGCTGAGCAACGCCGCCATCGCCGAGCGCCTGAGTGTGTCGACCCGGACCGCGGAGCACCACGTGGCGGCCGTCCTGACCAAACTGGCCGTCACCTCCCGCCGGCACGCGGCCGACGCGGCGGCCCGCCTCGGGCTGCGACCGGTCGGCTCGGTCGGCTCGGTAGGACCGGTCGGCCCTGTAGGACTGATCGGCCCCGGTGGCCCGGGTATGCCGGGCGGCCCGGGTGTGCCGACCGGACCAGGTGTACCGGGCGGAGCGGAGAGCCTCCGGGTCGGGTAGCGATGCGCGCGATGACCGTTCGCAGTAAACCCGATCAGCCCGCCGCCAGTGCCGCCGCCAGCACGGCGGCGGCCCGGTCGGAGTCCGCGTCGTGGAACATCGCGACGGCCTGGTCGGCGTAGTCGCCCGCGATCTCGGGGTCGCCGTCGCCGCGGGCGACCGCCGCCAGCCCCTCCCAGGCCACGGCCTCCTCGTAGCGGATGCCCCGGTCCCGGCACAAAGCCAGGGCCCGGAGATAGCCGGCGCGGGCCGAGGCCAGGTCGCCGAGCCCGAACTGGAGCCGGCCGATGAGGTTCCAGGTGGTGCTCTCCAGAATGGGGTTCTCGCTCTGCTCGGCCACCGCCAGCGCCCGCTGCGCCCACGGCAGCGCGCCGGCGTGGTCCCCCTCGCGGTGCAGCAGATCGGCGATCGAGCAGCACACGCCGGCTTCGACGTGCCGGGCGCCGATCCGCGCCGCAAGTTCCAGGGCGTGCTTCAGGGCCGTGCGGGCGTGGACTCCCTCGCCGAGGCGCGAGCGCGCCACGCCGATGTTCGTCAGGGCTATGACTTGCAGGTAGGGATTGGCGAGTTCCTCGCTGCGGGTCAGGGCCTGCTCGTGGTGCCACAGCGCCTCCTCGTGCTTGTGCATGCACCCCAGCAGCGAGCCGATGTTCCCCAGCGCCGCCGCCTCGTCGCGGCCCGCGTCGATCTCGCGGGCCAGGTCCAGGGCCCGCCGGTAGTGGCACAGCGCCTTGTCGAAGTCGCCGCGGACGTGGTGGACGCAGCCCAGATTGCGCAGGGTCCGCGACATCCCCTGCCGGTCGCCGAGGGCGTCGAACTCGGCCAGCGCCATGGTCAGCGCCGCGGCCGCTTCCTGGTGCCGGCCCAGCGTCCGCAGCGCGAGGCCGGTATGCAGCCGGGCCGCTGCCCGACCCCTGAGATCGTCGGCCGCGGTGGCGTCGCGGACGGCGAGCTCCAGACCGGGCAGCGCCTCTTGTGCGTAGCCGCCGTGGACCAGCAGCGAGGCGGTCGCCACAGCCAGCTGACAGGTCTGTTCCCGGTGCGGGCCGGAGGCGGTCAGGCCGATGACGGCCGTCAGGTTCGCGCGCTCGTCCCGGAGCAGCGTGACGACGTCGTCGACGGTGCGGGGCAGGCCGGTGTCCGGGGTGTGCGCGGCGTACCCGGTGTGCGTGGCATGTGCGGTGTGCGCGACGTCCTTTGCCTCCTCGGTCCGGTCCCAGATGTCCCGCCACAGGCCCGAGCCCGGATCGGCCAGCGTCATCGCCGCCACGGCCAGTCGCCGGTAGTGCGAACGCAGCCGGTCCAGCGCCGCCTCGCGCCGCTCCGGGGAGTCGCAGCGCAACGCCTTGCCCACCGCGTACCGCCGGATCAGGGCGGGCATCCGGTAGCGTCCGAAACGGTCCTGGCCCAGCAGGTTCACATCGACGAGGCGTTCCAGGCAGGCCGCGGCCCGGGCGGTCGGCAGGCCGGCCAGCGCGGCCGCGGCGGCGGCGTCGAAGTCCCGGCCGGGGTGCAGACTCAACGCCCGGAAGACCTCCTGGTCCGGCTGGCCGAGCCGGCGGTAGGAGACCTCGAACGCGCCGGCCACGCTGCGGTCCCCGGCGACCAGTTCGGTCAGGCCTGCCCCGTCGCGCAGCCGGTCGGCCAGGTCCGCCACCGACCAGCCGGGCCGGTGCCGCAGCCGCGCGGCGGCGATCCGGATCGCCAGCGGCAGCCGGTCGCAGAACCCGATGATGGCGGCGACGGCCGCCGGCTCGGCCCGGGACCGGGCGTCGCCCACGATGCGGGTGAACAGCGCCGCGGCGTCCTGTTCGGACAGCATGTCCAGCGAGCAGACGTCCGCGGCTTCCAGGTCGAGCAGCCGGGTGCGACTGGTGACCAACACCATCGAGCGCCCCGCGCCCGGAATCAGGGGCCTGACCTGACGGGCGTCCAGGGCGTCGTCGAGCACCACCAGCGCCCGGCGTCCGGCCAGCAGCGCCCGCCAGGCGGCCGTCTGCTGCGCCGGGTCGGCGGGGATCTCCGGTCCGTATCCGGCGGCACGCAGCAGCCAGTCCAGCGCGGTGGCCGGCGGCAGAGGGCCCTGGCTCGGCGAGTGGGCGCGCAGGTCGAGGAAGAACTGCCCGTCCGGGAACCGGTCGGCGACCAGGTGCGCGGCCTGCAGGGCCAGCGCTGTCTTCCCGGCGCCGGCCATGCCGTCGACGCACACGACGCCCGCGCCCTCCGGATCGGCGACCAGGATCCGGGTCAGGCCTTCCAGCTCGTTCTCGCGGCCGACGAAGTCGCGGACCGGGCAGGGGAGGAAGTTCTCGCCCGGGGAAGTGCGGATCTGCTCGGCGCGCAACGGCTGGTTGGCGATGGCCTTCTGTGGTTCCGGCGGCGGTGGCGGTTCGGGCGCCGTCACCACCGCTGTCACCGCCGCCGCCGCCGACGCCGCGTGGCACGGCGCGTCCAGCGACGGATCATTGCGCAGGATCGACTCGTGCAGATGCCGCAAGCCGGCCCGCATGTCCAGCCCGAGATCGCCGGCCAGCTGGGCCCGGCCGCGTTCGTAGACCTCCAACGCCTCCGCCTGCCGCCCCGACCGGTACAGCGCCAGCATCAGTTGGCCGCGGAACGGATCCCGGAAGGGGTGCTCGGCGACCAGTTCGCGCAGCACCGGCACGTAATCCGGGCCGCCGCCGAGGTCCAGGCGCAGCCCGACCAGCTGCTCCACGGCGGCCAGCCGCTCCTCCTCCAGCCGGGCCGCCGCCAGCCGCATCGCAGGGCCCTCCATCCCGGCCAGTGCCGACCCCCGCCACAGACCCAGCGCGCTGTCGAACGCCGCGATCGCCTCGGCCGGGCGCCGGTCGGACGCGGCGCGCCCGGCGACGGCGACCAGTTCCCGGAAGCGGTGGACGTCGACGTTCCGGGCCGAGACGCAGGCCCGGTAGCCGTACCGGTGGCTGACCACGACCTCGCGCGCCGGGCCCAGCCGCCGCCGCAGCTCGGAGACCGCGTTGTGGACCTGGCGTCGGGCGGTGGCCGGCGGGTCCTCGTCCCACAGGGCGTCGACCAGGGCCTCGACCGGCAGCACCCGGTCGGCTTCGAGCACCAGCAGCGTCAGCAGCTTCTCCTGCCGCGGCCCGCCGAGGTCGATCGGCTCGCCGACCACGTGGATCCTCGGCGGCCCCAGGAGATCGACGCGGTATTCGTCGGTGGCCAAGTAACCTGCACCTCCCCCGGTGAACGTCGAACCGATCGGGAACTGCTGTTCTGTGAAGCTACGGGGAACATCTACCGTCCGCCGGTTTCGCATAACCCTGAGACGCTATGGCCATGAGGGCTTACCCCGAACGGATTTCACGCCAGCGCACCATAGGCACCGTCATGGTGGATCAGCGGCCGCCGCCCGGCCGAAGCCCGCACGGCGGTGATCCGCCCCAGCACGATCGCATGCCCGTCGAAGTCCAGCCGCCGCACGACCGTGAGCATGATCCACGCCAGCGCCCCATCCAGCACCGGCAGCCCCTCCGCGCCCCGCGACCACCGGATCCCCTCAGCGAACTTCGCACCACCGGAGACCCCGAACAACCGGGCCAGATCCGCCTGATCATCGGCCAGCAGATGCACCATCACCCGATCCTCGGCAGCCAGCACCGGCCACGACGCCGACCGCTTGCGCACCGCGAACGACAGCACCGGCGGCTCGAAGGACACGGTGGCCAGCGACGTAGCGGCGAAGCCCACCGGCTGCCGGACCCCCGCGGTGATCACGGCCACGCCCTTGGCGTGCCAGCGCAGACCGGATCGGACCGCGTCGCGGTCGGCGGCGAAGCCGTCGGCGGCGGCGGGGCCGGTGAGCCAGGTGCCAGGGTTGTCTGCACCGACCGGGCTGGCCGCGCCGACTGCGCCGATCGCACTGGCCGGATCGGTCACGCTGAGCGTGCTGTCGGCCGCGCTGCCGGTGGCCCAGATGCCGCCAGCACTGCCAGCACTGCCAGCACTGCCGGCGCTGCCTGAGCTACCTGCGTCGCCAGCCGCGCCGCCGACCGCGCCGTCGGTGGCCCAGCTGCTGCCGTCGCCAGCCGCGCCGATCTGGCCGACCTTGCCGACCCCACCGACCCCGCCGCCGGCACCCGCGCCGCCGGCGACGGCCCCACCGCCCCGGACACCGCGCGGCGAGTGCGCGGCGGAGGCCGTGCTCATGGCATGCTCACCACCACCGGCGCCACGATCTCCGGCGCCTGCGCGCGGATCTCCTCCAGGAACGGCGACTCCTCGGTACCGTACGCCGCCAGGTGCGTCCGCCAGTCGGCCTGCGCTCCCGCCGGGTCGCCCAGCGCCTGCCGGCTCACGCCGCGCCGGAACAGCAGGTCCGGGTCGTCCCCGCCCTCGGCCAGCGCCGCGTCCAGGTCGGTCAGGGCCCGGTCGTGCTCGCCCAGGTCCTGCAACGCGATCGCCCGGTTCGCACGCAGTGCCGGGTCGTCGCCGAGCGCGATCGCGGCGTCCAGGTCGGCCAGGGCGTCGGCCGGGCGCCCCGCGGTGAAGGCCAGTACCGCGCGGTTCACCAGCGCCACCGTCAGCTCCGGGTCGGCGTCCAGCGCCGCGCTGTAGCTGGCGAACGCGCCCTGCGGGTCGTCGCAGGCCTCGAACAGCGCGCCGCGGGCGGCCAGCAGGTTCGCGTTGTGCGGCTCGACCGCCAGGCCGTGGTCGATGTCGGCGCGCGCGAGCTCGACCTCGCCCAGGCTCAACAGCAGGTCCGAGCGGTTCACCAGGGAGTCGACGTGGTCCGGCTCCAGCTCCAGCGCGTAGCCCAGGTCCTGCATCGCCTCCTCGTCGCGCTCCAGCTCGCGCAGCAGGTCCGCCCGGTTGTAGTGGGCCTCGTAGAACGGCGCGCTGAGTCGGATCGCCTCGGCGTAGTCGGCCAGCGCGCCGTCCGGGTCGCCCGCCGCGCGGCGTTGTGCGGCGCGCTCGAAGTAGTAGTCGCCGTACTCCGGGTCGCGGCCGATCAGGTCGTCGTAGTCCCGCAGCGATCCCGTGTAGTCGCCGTTCGCCGCCAGCACCTGCGCGCGGTTGTAGAGCAGGACCGAGCGGTGCAGCAGCTGTTCGTCCGGGCCACACTCCGCGTCGGTGATCTCCATCGCCTCGGTGACCAGGTCCAGGGCGCCCTGGGCGTTGCGGCTGTGCAGCTCGACCAGCGCCCGCGCGTTGCGCATGAACGCCCGGAACAGCGCGCGCAGCGTCGGGTCCGGCTGGTTCTCGGCCAGCGCCAGCGCGGTGTTGACCCAGGCCATCGCCGCCGGCTCGTCGTGGTCCTTCTTCGGCAGGAACCGCGTGTAGAGCATCGCCAGCTGGTAGGCGCCGTTCATGTGCACGATCGGGTCGATCGAGCCCTGACGCTCCTCGTGCAGGTACGCGATCGCGTCGGCGCCCCGGTCCAGGTACGACAGGCAGGCGCCGACCTTGTGCGTGAGCCGGAAGTACTCCTCGGGCTTGGTGTCGGCGACCAGCTCGCGTCCGCGCAGCGCCAGGTCCAGCACCGCCTCGTAGAAGCCGACCTTGAACAGCTCGTCGACCGCGACGTAGCAGGCCCGAAGCCCGGCCCCGGCCGGGTCCACGCCGCGCTCGGCGTGGAAGGGGATCGCGCCGTAGCGGTGCGTCTGGTCCCCGTGTTCGGCCAGGTGATCGGCACGCGCCGTGTGCCGGCGCGCGCGCTCGTCCGCCGGTAGCGCCTCGTACGCCGCGACGGCCGCCGCCACCCGCAGGGTGCCGTCCGAGTCGATGTACTGCTGCGCCAGGTCCGAACTCGACCCCTCCGGCGCGGGCCGAGGAGCCAGGACCGCCGCATTGCGCTCGGCATGGGCGACCAGCGCCCGCCCGAGCAGGTCGTCCCCGGCGGTGTCGGCCTCGGCGATCACCGTGATCACGGCCGGGTCGCAGCGGCGCAGCAGCGCGGCCGCCAGGTCGCGGTCGGTGGGGTCGGCGTGGTCCAGGTCCCGGAAGGCGATGACCAGTCCGTCGGGGTGCTCGGTACGGGCCCACTCCATGAGCAGCTCCGCCAGGCCGTGCGCGATGCGCAGCGCGCGGGTCGCCGGGTAGAACCGGGTCCGCTCCTTGTGCGAGGCGGTGTTCGTCAGCGTCTGCGGCGCGAGCACGCCGACGTCGGCGAGCTCCGGGGCGACCGCCGCGATCTCGGTGACCCGGGCCTTGGCGATGTGCGGATGGCGCTCCAGCAGCTGCGGGATCAGCTGCCGCATCAGGTCGCCGCCGCCGCTGAACGGGCCGCGCTGGCGTCGGTGGCACCACACGTCGAGCGCGGGGACCGGCAGCGGGGCGTCGGCGGGGTCCGGGGTGTTGGTGGCGTCGGCGGCGTCGGCGGCGTCGCGCAGCGGTGCCGTGCCGATCCACTGGTGCCGGGAGGGGGAAGCCGTCATGACTGTGCTCCTTGGGGTCGAAGGCTCCGGGCCCGGGCACGCCGGTCCCGCACGGACACATAGGCCAGCAGGCCGAATTCGAAGGCTGAGAAGGCGGCGAAGACCGCGGCGTCGACCCGGGCCGAGGTGGCCACACCGGACCTGGTGAACCGGTCGTACACGGTGGACCAGAAGCGCCACAGCGTCGGGATGCCGGCCCAGGCGAAGCTGGCCAGCGAGAACGCGTAGCCGGACAGGAAGACCCACATGTACCAGCGCGCCACCGCCCGGTCGCGCTCGGACCACTCCTCTTCTTCCTGGATCAGTCCACGACGTCGGCTCCGGCGCACGAGCAGCCGGGACAGCGCGGACAGCCCCACGCGCCGCAGCACGGCGTGCAGGCCGTTCTGCACCCGATACCGAGTGGCGTTCTGCAGATCGGTGCAACGCAGAGCGTTGGTGAAGACGTAGTAGAGGTCTGTCTGCAGGTAGAACAGGAACTGCCAGATCAGCCGCAGTACACAGGTGAACGCCACGGCCAGGCACAACTTGTGGCACCAGGCCGGCACGCCCGGCCGATCCAGGCCCAGCGAGGCCAGCGTCAGACCGGTGCATAGGACGATGTCGGACAGCATCCCGGCCAGGAACGGCAGGTACCGCTTGCGGCGCGGCACGCTGAACAGCGAGTCGAGCCGGGTCTCGAACACCAGGAAGTACAACCGCCGCCCGACGCCGAGGGTGGAGGGCAGCCCCAGCCGCCGCCCGGCCAGGGCGTGCGCCGACTCGTGGACGAAGATGCAGGTCATCGCGGCGGCCAGCATCACGATGGGGACCACGGAGACATAGCTGGTGAAGAACACGTTGCGGTACGACGGCCGCAGATCCGGATGGACGGCCATCGCGGCCAGGCCGCCGACGACCACCGCGCCGTACACCGCCCACGCCGGAGCGGAGTAGGCCCATTTCCCGAGCCGCTGCCAGCGCACCGGCTTGTCCGCCGGCTCCTCCGGCTCGTCCTCGCCGCGCAGGAATCCCAGCTCGGTGAGCACCTCGAGGAAGTCCTCGACGTCCAGCGGCGCGCCCGTGGCCTGCTCGAACCACGCGGCCATGTCGGCCACCGGCATGCCGGAGGCCAGCAGCCGCAGCGCCTCGGCGCCCTCCTCGGGGAAGAGCGCGTAGGAGGCGGTGTCCGGCCGGCCGACCATCACCCCGTCGTCTTCGGGCACCATCGTGAGCCGGTGCAGGCGGAGGATGACCGGGAGATCGGGAGCACTCGTGCTCATGATGCCTGCCTTTCTGATTCAGGTCTGACTGGTCGGACCGGGGAAAGCACAGGGCCGGGCGCCTTGGAGAAGGCGCCCGGCCCCGATGTCTGCTAGGCGGCGTAGCAGGTGCCGTAGTAGCAGGCCGTCGTCAGACGGATGGTGCCGGCCTTGCGGATCGACATCTTCTGCATGGTTTTACCCCTCTCGCAATGAGTGATGAGAGGCGCCCGACCGGTGCCGGAACGCTCTGAAGCTCAGTCTCATCAGCGGGAGGGCAGTACGAATCGGTAGTGGGTACCCATATTGGGAGCAGCCGTCAGGGACCGGGTCACCACGGGGCGAAGATCGCGGCGAGTACGAGGGCCAGCCCCGCGATCCCGATTCCGATCCCGGCGCCGACGAGGACTGCCGTGCGGCGGTGTGTGGAGTTCGCACGCTGATCAGCGAGCGTGATCGTCAGCTGATTCAGGTCTTGTAGTTCTTGAAGCGCTTGCAGTTCTTCCAGCGCTTCCATTTCTCGCAACGCCTGCGGTTCGCCGGCCGAAATGGCCGGCCTGGCGCTCGCATCCGGCGCGACAGCCACCGGTTCCGAGGTCAGCCACGGCGGCAGGTCGACGTCCCGCGAGGGGCGTCCCACCGGCTGGGCGTGCGCCCACCCGTCGGGCAGGATCAGCTCCCTGAGTTTCCAGGTCAGCTGCGCGGTGCCGGGCCTGGCCGCAGGGTGCTTCGCCATGGCGGCCCGGATGACCGTCAGGAGCGCGGGCAGTTCCGGGCAGTGCAGCTCCGGCGGTGGTTCGTTCACGATGCGGAACAACAGGGCGATGATCTCCGGACTGTCCGCCCGGAAGAACGGCGGCTCGCCGGCCACCAGGTGGTAGAGCGTCGAGCCCAGGGAGTAGACGTCTCCCGCCGGGGAGGGCTTGGCCCCGGCGACCGTCTCGGGGGCGACGTGGACCGGTGTGAAGGCGTTCCCGCTGGTCATGCCGGACAGGGAGCCGGGAGCCACCGCCACGCCGAAATCGGCCAGCGCCGGCTCGCCGAACCGCGATATCAGGATATTGCTGGGCTTCACGTCGCGGTGCACGATGCCCAGGGCGTGCGCGTCGGCCAGCGCCCCGGCGATCTTCGCCCCGATCGCGGCGACCTCGACGGCCGGCAGCGGCCCGGAGGCGGTCAGACGGTCCTGCAATGAGCCCTGCTCGTACAGATCGGTGGCCATGAAGGGCTGCCCCGCGATCGTGGTACCGGCGTCCAACGCCGTCACGACGTGTGGATGCCCGGTCAGCCGGCCGGTGAGCCGCATCTCCCGGACGAAGCGCCGCGACGCGGTCTCGTCGAACTCCCCGGACAGCACCTTGACCGCGACATTGCGCTCGAATCTCTCCTGCCAGGCCCGGTACACGACACTCGACCCACCGCGCCCGATGACGACCAGGTCGCGGTATCCCGGTATCGAAGCGCTCGGCTCATCCCCCACAGATAGCTCCCCTTGTAGGCTCCGGCGCCGGAGACCCGGCGCCGCACAGCGGGGAGCCTAGGAGCGGCTACGGGATCTACTGCGGGGTAAAGCAGAGTTTTGACTTAGTCGTGATGCAGGAAAAGGCGTGTTCAGGCGGGGAATCCGTGGCGCGCCACGCATGCGAGGCCGAACGCGGTGGTCCCGATGTCATCGGTGCGGCACGAAGCCGCCGCATCGCGCGGGCGCGGGGTTTGGGCCAGGGCGCGATCTAGCGTTCGCCACATCAGCAACGGCTCTCTCAGCTGGCACTTTGCTGTCAGTTTATGAATAACGATTCGATAACTGGGGTGCCGAGTGGTGGTGGGTCCGATGCTTTAGGTCCGGTTTGGCCGGGGTTTCGATCTTGCGAGCGGCGCCGCTCGTCTGATGTTCTTCGCACGCTTCTTCTGCTGGTGTCGTCCTCGTGCCAGTGAATTCTGGTGCTTGGGGTGCAATAAGCGTGGTTAAGAACGTGATGATCCGCACTGTCGCGGCATTGTCGCTGATGGTTGCGGCTGGGGCGTGCGCGCAAGGGAAATCGGCGCCCGCAGCGAACGGGCATCCGAGCGCCCCATCTGCACCGTTGACGGATACCCAACTGAGCGCCCGGCTGCTCGCCGCCGGGGACGTCTCCGACGCCGCGTGGCACGTGACGGCCTTTCCCGCGCCGAGCGGGCCGTCCGACACAGCGCCCAGCGCCGGTTCGAGCAGCACGGAGGCGTTCGACTGCTCTGCGATGATCGACGGTCTCACGTTCCTGAAGAGTGCCGGTTCCCCGGCGGCGGCCGCATCGGAGATGATCGGTGGTCGAGGCGGTGCCGCCACGCCGGCGGGAACTATCGATCGATCGGGGATACAGGGTACCGAGCTGCTGTATTCCTACGCGGGTGAAGGCGCTCGCCAGGCGATGGCCAAGGTGCGTGAACTGGTCGGCCGCTGTTCGGCTCCCCAGAACTCGACCGATATGACCGTGACGTTCAGCCTCGCCGCGGCAGCGGCAGCGGCACAGGCACAGGCACCGGCGCTCGGGGACGAGAGTCTGATGGTCCGGACCGCCAATGACCTTGACGGCGGCTTGGCTCGATTCGTTTCGGACACGCTGATAGTTCGCAGCGGATCCACCGTGATGGTGCTGACGACGCTGCAGACCACCGAACACAACGCGGCCATCATGTCGTCCTCGCTCGGAGCGGTCGCTCTCAAGAAGCTGCAAAGCTGATGGTCCCGGCCAGGCCGCCCCAAAGCGACCTGGCCCGAACCTACCCTGCGATCCTCAGTCCCCTGCTACGGATACGACACCACGTCGCTCGGCCCCACGAACGCCGAACTGACCGCGGCGCCCTTGCCGTTGATGACCGACTGGATGCCGCCGGACCCCGTCAGGAACACCGTGAGGATGTCGTGGAACTGGACCCCGGGCGCCGTCGGCGCCTGGAACGCCATCGAGTTCTGGATGTCCACCCCCTGGTTGAAGAACGTGTAGCTGCCCATGCCGTAGCCCTGGAACGTCTTGACGCGGTCGCCGACCAAGAACGCCGGATAGCCGTTCTGTGTCGGGCTCGCCATCCACGAGGCCTGATTCGGAACCTCGTACGGGTTCTCGTTCTGGAAGAAGACCACGGTGCCCCGCTGCCCGTTCCAGACCGTCTCGTTCTTCTGGAAGTGCTCCACCGCGAGCCCGTAGGCCGTGACGCCGTTCCCGTTGACGACCAAACCGGTGTCGGACTGGTCCGAGGTCCAGGTCCCGGCGCCCGCGCCGTGGTCGGCGCGCCAGATCCAGACGTCGTCGAGGATGGAGTCGTCGCTGTTGTCGACGAAGGCGTCGGTCGCCGTGCCGGCCGTCGCGCCTCCGACCCGGAAGAACACGTCGTCGACCGAGATCGGGTCCGCGGCGTGGTTCACGGGGATGGGGAGCGGTGCCACGTCGAGCAGGGCCGGCGACTTGACCGGTCCGGCGTCGAAGATCAGGCCGGACAGGGTGGTGCCGCCGGTGTCCGCGACGTCCATCGTCACGTTCCCGTTGGTCGGGACCAGGGTGGGGAAGCCGAGTCCGACGATCTCCGTGTTCGGCCACAGGACGTGGATCGTCCGCGGGACGTCGTAGACGCCCGGGGTGAACAGGAGGTCGTCGCCGAGCAGCAGCGCCGTGTTGATCTGCGCGACGGTGCTCGCCGCGTTCACGACGTAGAACCTGCTCAGCGGCAGCGAGGTCCCGGGGGTCTGGCCCGCGGCCCACGTCGGTCCGCTCGAGCTCTTCTGGAGCGAGGGGACGAAGACCCGGTACTGGCCGGAGTCGTCGAGATAGAGGTACGGGGCTTCCTTCGTCACCGGGCACGTGGCCAGCGTCGTGTAGGGCGCCGGGCCGCCGGGGTCTCCGGAGTTCGCGGCGAAGCTCTGGGCCGGAGCGCCGGGGTCCCCGCAGAAGACCTGGTTCCAGACGCCGTTGGTCCAGCCGTCGAGGTCGGTGTCGCGGGTGATGTACTGCTGCTGCGAACCGTTGATGACGGTACCGCCGGTGAACCGGGAGTCGGCGATGAAGCCGCCGCTGGCGTAGTCCGGCGAGCCGTCGCAGTAGTCCATCAGGCTGACGTTGCCGTTGACGACGACCCGGCGGAGCGGGGCGGCCTGCGAGGCCGCCCAGAACTCGGTGTTCGCCTGGCAGCCGTTCCCGCCGGCGACGTTGATCGTCAGGTTCGTCACCGACCGCCAGAAGTTGTCGGTGGCGTTGCAGTTGCTCTGGCTGCCCAGACACTGGTTGTACACGTCCAGCGAGCCGTTGATGACGGTCCGGTCCGGAGTCAGGCCCAGGCCCGCGACGCTGGTGTAGTAGCCGACCTGGAAGACCAGCGGATCGGCGGCGGACCCGTAGGTCCCGGGTTTGAAGAGCAAGGCGTACCGTGCGGTGCCGAACTGGTTCGGCACCTGCTGGGCCGCGATCGTGTCCAGCGTGCTCTGGATCGACGCCTGCGCCATCGTCGGATCGAACACGATCACGTTCGGCCCGAGCGCGCCGCCGGTGGCCGGCACGGATGTCGCGGAGCTCTGGTGCGCGGTGCTTCCGGAAGCGTTTCCGGGTGCGGATGCCGTAGCGGTGAGGGCCGAGGCCGTCACCAGGCCCAGCGCCGCCGCGGCGACTGCCAGAGCCCGGCCCGCGCGCCTGATGGTGCGCGGAGCGAGGAGCCGTTCAGGTCTGATCACATTCCACCTTGCCTTCGTAGCGGATGCCAATGCCTGAGAGCGCTTTCAGGGACGAGAGTGAACTCGTGTGCTGACTGTGCTGTCAAGGGATGTCCTCTGGCTGACCGCAGGTGCCGGGCGCCGCGCGTGCCGCCGGCGTGCGCGGCGCAGCGCAACGCCATCACGCGCCACGATCGCGCTGGTGGGGCGTCCTGGTCCGGCCCTTGACCCGGTCGGCGGACGTCATCAGGATCTGCGGTATCAGAGCGATATCAGACCTCTGTGATAGACAGGGAGGCCTTCGATGGCCAACGACTTCGTGCCGCGCGAACCCCGAGTCGAGTTCTACATCGAGACCGAGGAGGACGTCTCCGGCCGCGCCGGGACCCTGATCCGCCACGAGCCGCTCGCCGACGGCGACGGCGCTCTCGTCGAGGGCGCGGGGGCGATGTACCGGGTCCTGTACGAATCCACCAGCGGGACGAAGGCCCGCCTGGGAGAGCCGATCGCGGTGTCGGGTCTGGTCGCGTTCCCGGAGGGGCCGGCGCCGGACGACGGATGGCCCGTGGTCACCTGGGCGCACGGCACGGTCGGGAGCGCCGACATCTGCGCGCCGTCCATGGATTGCCACGTGCCGGCCAGTCTGGAGGACGAGGGGCTGGGCCTGCTCCGTAAGATCAACAAGGCTCCGCACAAGCTGCTGGGCGCCCTCCTGCGGGCGGGCTGGGCCGTGGCCATGACCGACTACGAAGGGCTCGGCACCCGCGGCAACCACCCCTTCCTGCTCGGCGAATCCGAGGGGCGGGGTGTGCTCGACATCGTTCCGGCCGCGCGAGACCTCGCGGACCGGACCGATCAACCGGCGCTGTCAGAGCGGTACGCCATCGTCGGGCACTCCCAGGGCGGACAGGCCGCGCTGTTCGCGGCCCACCTGGCGAGCCGGACGGAGAACCCCTACCCCACCCAGGGCGACCTCGTCGGCGTCGCCGCGCTGGCACCGGCCTCCAACCTCAAGGGCGGCACCCTGATGGACCCCGAGGGCCTGCTGCCCGCCTACGGGCTCCCCGATCCGGTCGGCGACCTGGGGGGGTTCTACGTGCTCTTCAGCAACGGGGTCTTCGGCGGCAACCCGGACATCCCCGCGGACGAGATCTTCCAGCCGGCGGCACAGACCAAGTACCGCGCGGACTTCGACACCAAGTCCCGCGCGGAACTGAGCCTGGACGAGTTCTGGATGGATCGGCCGCCGTTCGATCCGAAGGACCCGGACGGCAGCCTGTTCCGGTCCCAGGTGGCCTTGCCCGGAAGCGAGCGGGCCAAGGCCTGGGCCGCGTATTGGGAGCAGGTGGAGGGCTTCACCCCGGACAAGCAGATCGGGGTGCCGATCCGCATCTCCCAAGCCCGCGGGGACCAGCGGGTCAAGGCAACCAAGACGGAGAGGCTCATCTCCCAGCTCCGCAGGATCAACGGTCCGGAATCGGTCGCAGAGGTCTTCTACGGGGTCCTCGTCGGCGAGCCGGACCCCGCATCGCTCGGCGACCACTTCGCCCTGCTCGTCGACGACGGCGAGATCGCGGCGATCATCGACTGGCTCGGAGGGCTGTCGTGAGCACCACCGGAACCGAGGCGTCGGCAGTCGCCGACAGCATCTACTTCAACGGGCAGATCATCACCATGGCCGAGCCCGACGACGACTCCTCGCCGCGTCCGGAGGCCGTGGCGGTGCGCGGGGAGACCATCGTCTTCGTCGGCGAGCTGGAGGACGCCGAGCGCGATTGGCGCGGGCCGGCGACCGTCATGCGTGATCTGGAAGGCAGGACCCTGCTTCCCGGGTTCATCGACCCGCACAGCCACCTGGGCGGAATCGGGCTGCAGGCGACCGTGGCCGATCTGCTGGCCGCGCCGGACGGGGACGTGGGCCGGCTCGACGACGTCGTCGAGAGGCTGTCCCGATGGCGGGACGCGAACCCGCCCTACGGCCCGGCGCAGCCGCTCGGCCGCTCCCGCTGGATCATCGGTTTCGGGTACGACGACGCGATCATCGGCGGCCATCCCACCCGCCAGGATCTGGACCGGGTCAGCACCACGCGGCCGGTGCTGGCCATTCACCAGTCCTTCCACCTCGGCGCGGTCAACACGGTGGGCCTTCAGGAACTCGGAATGAGCGCCGACACCCCGGACCCGAAGGGCGGCGTCATCCGGCGTGAGGATGAGCACCCGGAGCACGGGACCCCGAGCGGAGTCCTGGAGGAGGCGGCGTTCACCCTGGCCAACACCGAGGCGTTCCGGACCGCCGCTGCCGACGGCCGGCCGGCCAATTTCAATCCCCTGATCGCCGCCGGGTTCTTCAAAGCCGGCCGGGCGGTGGCCAACCGGTTCGGGTTCACCACCGTGCAGGAAGGGGGCACCACGCCGGAGATCCTGGCCGCGATGCGCTCGGCGGGCGCCTTCCCGCTCCCGCCCTGGCAGGTGGACGTGGTGGTGTACATCAGCGCCGCCGCCGTCGGGGACGCCGACCTCGGTGTCAGCCGGGATTACGTCCGCGGGCTGCGCTGCGCCGGGGTGAAGATGTTCCTCGACGGCTCGCCCCAGGGCCGTACCGCCTGGCTGACCGAGCCGTACAAAGAGCCGCCGGACGACCTGCCCTGTGGCTATCCCGCGATCGAGGACTTCGATGTCGTCGTCGGTCAGGTCCGCCGCGCCTTCGCCAACGACTGGCAGGTCATCGCGCACGTTAACGGCGACGCGGCCATCGACCAGTACATCGCCGCGATCGAAGCGGTCTGCGCGGAGCTCGGGGAACCGGACGCCGCCGCCCGGCGCCCGGTGGCCATCCACGCCCAAACCGCGCGCGAGGACCAGCTGGAGGAGTTCGCCCGCCTGGGCATCATCCCTTCGTTCTTCTCCATGCACACTTTCTATTGGGGCGACTGGTATCAGGACGTTGTTCTGGGTTCGCCGCGTGCGGAGAACATCTCGCCGGCTGCCAGCGCGCTGGCCAAGGGCCTGCGCTACACCTCCCACCACGACGCCCCGGTGGCTCTGCCGGACTCCATCAGGGTCCTGTCGAGTCAGGTGACCCGCCGTACCCGCGGCCGTGGCGAGATCCTCGGCGAGGACCAGCGGGTGTCGGTGCGCGACGCGCTGAGGTCGTTGACCGTCAACGCCGCCTACCAGTATTTCGAGGAGCACCGCAAAGGCACCATCGAGGTCGGCAAGCAGGCCGACCTCGTGGTCCTGAACCACTGCCCGCTCGACTTCGAGGATCCGTACGCGAGCACTGAATGGGCGCGTCTGAAGGTCGTCGAGACCATTCGGCGCGGGGTGCGTATGCCGTTCGAGGCAGCCGACGCGCTTACTGTGGACGCGCTCGCCGCCGAGGCGTCGGAGGAGCCCGTCCTCGTCCCGTTCCGCCCGGCCTGTTGATCGATGTCTTAGCCTTGGCCTGTGAACGGGGGTAAGAAGAACACCGCATCGGGGCGCAAGCCCGCTGGTTTCGGCGCGAGAATGCGAAAGTTCTGGATCGGTGACTTGTGGGACGGCTCCGCCGACGCCGGTCGGCCGCGCCCGGTCCCGATGAAGAAGCAGCCGGAGACCATCACCCTGCGGCGCGTCGACCCTGCACGCTGGGCCGTCCTGTGCGGAGCCATCCGCATCCGGCTGGAGCCGCATCTGGTCGAAGTGGGCGAGCGGCTTGCCGGCTCGGAGCTGAGTCTGCGCGACGACGAGGAGCAGGCGGTCCGCGAATACCGCCTGGCCCTCGACGCGTACGCGGCCGCCGGCAAGCTGTTCGACGAGGCCGCGGAGCCGGTGGAGCTCGCCGGTGTGTCGGCACTGCTCGATATCGCTCTGACCCACTTCGCCGTCGCGAACGCGCGGCACGAGGGCAAGCAGTCTCCGCACCGGCGCGGCCGCTGTTTCTACAACCCAATGCACGGCGCGGCATCCCATGCCGGGCCGGACGCGTCCCACAAACCGAAGAAGCGGCAACGCCGGAACTCACCCTCGGGGCGACCCTCGGGACCGGGATCGATGGTTCCGATGTGCGCCGAGTGCCGGCAGCGCGCCCAGGCGAACCTCCCGCTGGACATCTTGCCGGCGGCGGTCAGCGTCAAGACGGGGCGTAGGTCGCGAGCTCTCGTCGAGGTGCCCTACTTCGTGGTACCCCACGACCGGTCGATCTGGTCGGCCACCGGTTACGGAAGCCTGCCCGGCAGCTCTGATGCGGAGTTGGTGCGGCGGGTGACGTATGGCGAGTATCGGAGTACTGAGAAGGATTCGGTCGTCTCGATCTCGACGAAGAAGCGGGGAAGGCTGCCCGGCCGCCGAGGCTAGGCCTTTGGGTCCGTAGCGCCTTGTCCCGCCGCCGCGACGAATTCCTCCAGCGTGACCTGCCCGGCGTAGATGCCGTAGAACATGCTGATCAGATCCGGGCGGGACTCGATCGCGCGGAGCGCCGGCAGCAGGGCTGCGGAGTTGCCGCCCATCGCGAAGGTGAGAGTGGTCTCGAAGGCCGCGCCGCCGGCCCGGTCCCGGTCGGCGGTGTGGGCCGCCGTCGCCGCGTCCACCGCCCGCGGGCCCGCGGCCAGCGCCGCGGGCAGGCGGTCGGCCAGCGACTGGGTCTGCGCGAACGCGTCGCCGATGCCCTGCGCGGTAACGGGGTCTTTCGCCGTCGCGGCATCCCCGACCAGCACCCACCCCGGCCCGGACGATTCGCGGACGTAGTTGCCCAGGTCGCCGGAGCCGGTGATGCGCCCGGAGCGGGCGGCGTCGGTGAGGTGCTCGGCGATCGCCGGGGCGCCGGCGGCGACCGCGGCGAGGAAGTGCCGGTCGATGTCCTGCCGCACCTCGGCGAACCGCGCGTGCGGCCAGCCGACCAGGACGAGGTGGTCCCCGTCGTGCGTGGGGTACGCCAGCACCGCCTGGCCGCCGCCGACGAAGATCTGGGTGCCGACATCCGGCAGACCGCGCCAGTAGCCATAGAACTGGCAGCCGAAGGTACCGGCGTCACGAACAGTCTTCGCCCCGACCTGGCGGGCCACAGCCGAATGCCGGCCATCCGCCCCGACAACCAGCGCAGCCCGCTCGGCGAAGGCACGTCGCCCTCCGAACTCGGCCCCGACAGCCCGCCCGTCCTCCCAGACCACGCCCTGAAACGAAGCCCCCACCCGCACCTCAGCCCCCGCCGCCCCAGCCGCCTCGACCAGCATCGCGTCGAGCACCGTCCGCCGCGGCGCCAGCGACATCGCGACCCCGTCACACGCATACGGCGCCCCATGCAGAACCAGGTCATCAGCCGCCCGAAAGCTGATGCTCTCGATAGGCGGACACCCGCCGGCCAGCAACGGCTCCAGCAGCCCCCACGAACGCAGCCGCGCCACCCCCGTGGGATGCAACAGGTGCGTCGAGACCGTGTCGCTGGGAAACGCGGCCCGGTCCGTGAGCAGGACCCTGACACCCTGCCGCGCCAGCAGCAGCGCGGTGGCGGCGCCGGCGCAGCGGGCGCCGACGACGATGACGTCGTACATGCTCAGGTTCCGGGTGATTCGGTGCGGAACGTCATACCGGAACCCTAGCCCAGGGCTTCAGCGAATCAGGTTACTGAGCCCTGCCGTTCACCGCCGCCGTCACCTGGCCGGCCAGAACCGGGCTGATGACGGCGGTCCCGCCGAACAGGTCCACCGACGTCAGCTGCGGCCGGAGAGCGCTGAGCAGGTCCGCCGTCTCCTGGGGCAGCGTGGACGGCACCAGCACCAGCTCGCCCCCGGTGGCCGCGGTCAGCGCGCCGCCGGTCAGGGCGTCGGGGAAGCCGGTGCCGGTGGCGACGCCGAGCTGGTGGACGGCTCCGGCGGCCATGGCGGCCTGCACCACCTTGATGTCGGTGTCGTACCGGGTGCTGCCCGCCAGCGGCTTCACGTAGCCGGGCAGGCCGGCCGCCGCCGTCACGGCCTGGCCGCCGATCGCCCACGCCGCGGGTGCGGCCTGGGAGGACTGGGCGACCCGGCTCGCGATGAACGCCCGCACGTCCGGTGCCAGGGTCTTGCCGTCGGTCAGGATCACGGCGGCCGGTCCGCTCGCGGTCGCGGCGGCGCCGGTGGCGAACGGGCCGGCGGCGAGGGCGTCGGCGTAGTCCTGTCCGGTGGCCAGGACCACGTGCTGAGGGCTGCCGAGGCCACGCTCGGCGATGTCCAGGGCGGTGTGGTCGCGGTCGGCGCCGGCGAAGCGGTTCACGCTGTAGCCGAGGCGGGTCAGCTGGCTGACGATGGCGGGGGAGATCGCCTGGGCGCCGCCGAGGACGTCGATCTGGCCGCCGTTCGTCCCGAGAACCCGCTTGATCTCGGTGAGGGTCGCGGGCGTCAGCGCGGCCGGGTCGGTGAGCAGCAGCGGGCCGCCGGCCTTGGCGGCCAGCGGCACGCCGGCCAGCGCGTCGGCGAACTGGTCGCCGCGGGCGAGCACGACGACGTTCGCCTTCTGCCGGCCGGAGGAGTCGCCGCCGGCGTTGGCCCAGTGCGACTGCGAAACGGCGACGCCGGTGAGGAACCGGTTGTCGCCGGACAGCCGGGCGACCGTGGGATTGCCGCCGGCGGCCGGGGGATTGCCCGGGTTGCCGCCGGGGCTGCCGGAAGCGACCCCGTTGCCGCTCATCTGGACGTACATCGCCCCCTGGCCGTCGGCCGGGGTGATCTCGTACTGGGCCTGTTGCGGGCCGGCCGCGGTCGGAGTGAAGGTCATGTCCACGTGGATGCTCTGACCCGGTCCGAGGACCTGGCCCTCCGAGATCGGCAGCGCGGTGGTGAACACGCCGGTCGGCGCCTTCGCCTTCGAGATGGTCAGCGGGGCCGTTCCGGTGTTGGTCGCGTCGAAGCCCACGGTCGCCGTGGCGCCGACGGCGACGTTGCCGAAGTTCAGTGAGGAGGGCGAGATCTGCAGGTTCCCGAAGCCCGACACCGCCCCACCGGTGAGCGGGACGTTCAGGGTGCCGCTGGTCGACACGACGGTCAGCCGGTCGTTGAACGAGCCGGCGGCGGTCGGGGCGAAGGTGATCGTCGCCGAGACCGACTTGCCGACGCCGATGATCGTGCCCTGCGACAGCCCCTGGACCGTGAACGGGGCGCCCGGCAGCGTGACGCTCTGGATCGTCTCGTCCACGGAGCCCGTGTTCCAGATCCGGACCGCCATCGTCTGCTGCGTCCCGGTCGGCTGGTCGTTCTGGAACTGCACCGGGCTCGGCGAGGCCCCGAGCCCGTTCGTCAGGCCGGTGCCGTTCAGGGCCACGCCGACGCTGCCGGCGCTGGTCGCGACCGTCATGATCCCGTTCGCCGCGCCGGCGGCGGTCGGGGTGAAGGTGACGTTGAGCGTGAGGTGGTCGCCGGTGTTCAGCGAGACCGGCGATGCCAGCGGCGTGGTGTCGACGGTGTACGGCGAGTCGTTGACGGTCGCGCCGGTCACCGTGACCGGCTTCGTCGCGGTCAGCGTCACCTGCTTCTGGGCGCCAGACCCCACCTCGACCGGTCCGAACGCCGCCGAGGACGAGGTCAACGGCGTCGTCGCGGGCTTGCCGAAGCCGATGACCTTCCCCACCAGGTCGGTCTGGCGGGTGCCGACGTAGACGCGGTTGGAGTCGGTGGCCACGACCGAGTACTTGGCCGCGCGGCCGATCGGTGCCGAGAACAGCTTGTCCAGGGTGCCGTGGGCGTCGGGGACCGCGGAGTACGCGTTCAGAGTCGCGTTCTCACCGGTCACGCCGCTGCCCCACGAGCCGCTCGGGCAGTCCACCACCCAGACGACGGCGCTGCCGGAGGTCGCGCCGTTCGAGGTGACGATCGGCGATCCGCTGGTGAAACCGAAGGAGTCGGTGCTGGTCCCGGCCTGGGTCAGGGTGGGCTCGCCGTCCGCGGTCGCGCCGGCTTGGAGCGCGACCAGCGGCTGCTGGTTGCCGACCTGGTAGACGTAGCCGCCGTCGCCGCCCCACACCGCCGGGTGCCCCCACAGGCCGCCGGGGAGCGGGCCGATGGTCTGCACGGCGGCGTCCGTGCCGTTGGGGCCCTGTCCCATGCCGCCGAGGTTGTCGCGGTTGAGCAGGAAGATCCGGCCGTCCTTGCCTTCCTGGAAGAGCACGTGGGGCACCTTGGTGGTGCCGAAGCTGTCCGGTAGCGCGGACGGACCGCCGGAACCGAAGTCGGTGTCGTTCAGATCCAGCGTGGAGTTGTTGGACGGGCTGAAGAAGTCCACCGCCGACAGCGACCGGTCCGAGCCCACCTGGAGCCGGACCACCGACTCGGCCAAGTGGCCGCCCGGGCTGGTGCCGGGACCGGCCTTCGGGCTGACTCCGTTGCCGGTGGCCAGGATGATGCGTCCGTCGCCGTCGGAGACCAGGCCGCCGCCGGACTGCCAGATGCCGGCGCCGCTCCCGGCGTCGTTGGTCTCCGAGGTCCACATCGCGGTCTGATGCCCGGAGGTGGCGTCGACGCCGACGACGTACCCGTGCCACGGCGTGAAGTCGCAGTGCGCGCCGAACGCGGCGTAGACCACGCCGTCCATGAGCAGCAGCCCGGGGCGCTGCATCTCGTGGAACGCGTCGAACGGCGTCGAGGGGTCGTTGCTCGGCGAGCCCTTGATGGTGACCGGCCACCCCGACCGCTCGGCACCGGTGCCGGGGTCGATCGCGTGCATCAGCCAACTCGCCTGGGTCGGGTCGTTGTCGGCGTAGGTCTTGGAAGTGAAGTAGACGGTGTTGCTGGCCGGATCGAAGACCGGCGTGGCGGTGACGCCGATCGTGGGCCCGAGGTCCCCGCAGCCGGTCGGCGGGTCGATCGACGAGGCCGGCCAGGCCGGGCCGAGGTCCGAGCGCGTCCACTGGATCGCGCCGGTCTGCGGATTCAGGCCGTAGACCTTGTTGTTCTCGGTCGCGACGACGAGCGTGCCGCCGGCCACCAGGGGCTGGGCGAAGACCTGGCCGTCGACCGTGGTCGAGAAGATCTGGCCGAAGCTGGGGTCTGAGACGTCGGCCGGGCTCAGGCCGGGCTCGTGCTGGTCCCAGCCGGTCCGCGCGTTGTCGACGGACACGGTGGTGTCGTCGGCCTTGGCCGCCTCGGGCTGGGCTATACCGGCGGCGACGACGGCCGCGGTGACGCCCAGCGCGGCTATGCGGGATCGGTGTGTCGGCATGGCTGTCCCTCTCCTGGAACACGCCGACTGACCGGCGGTGACGTTGAAAATGTTCCCAAGTCTTATAGGGCGCGGGGGAGTTGAGTCAACACAGGTGAATCCTCCCGGGGATCTGGCGGCGCGGTCCGTCTTCGCGATGCGCCGAATCGGTCCGCGCGGCGCTGACAGAACTCTGATATTGGAGCTGGGCTATCGTCGAGGTGATGACCACCTGAACCCGTATAGGAGACCGGCATGAGATCTGTCTTCAAGCGGTTCGGCGGGATGGCTGCCGCCACGGGCATCGCGGTCATGATGACCGCCGCGCCCTCGCACGCAGCCGTCGCCGCCGGGACCGTCGCGCCGAACGCCAGCATGGTGGAGTACGCCCTCGGGATCTCGCCGAACGCCACGGCGATCGAGTACGGCCTCGCGGTGTCTCCGGATGCCACCGCGATCGAGTACGGCCTCTGATCCGCCTCCGAGTGCCTGCACCTTCGAGACGACCGGTGGCCCGGACCTGATCAGGTCCGGGCCACCGGCGTGTCGAGCGCCCGCTCAGGACATCAGGACATCAGGACATCAAGCCACCGGCACCAACGTGAACTCCTGCGCGGTATCCCCCGCTGTACACGTCCACTGCTGTAGCCGCGTCCCGTTCGTCGTACCGCGGTTCGTCACGTCCAGGCACTCCGTGCCGCTGTTCCGCGCCGTGAACGTGTACGCGCTCCCCACCTGCGTCGGCAACCACTGCTGGTTCGTCCCGCCGCCCGCAGTCCAGAGCTGGATCGGCGTGCCGTCGCCGGTAGCGCCCTGACCGCCGGTCACGTCCCACGCCTCGCTCGGGGCGTTGCGGTTCACCACCTGGTAGTAACCGTTACTCGTGGCGCGGAACTGCCATTCCTGGTTGGCCTGGCCGCCGCCGCTGCCGCAGACCCACTGCTGCACCGCCGTGCCGTCCGTGGTGCCCCAGCCGGCGGCGTCGGCGCACAGGCCGCTGTTGGTGTTCACCACCTCGTACCACTTCGTCGGGTCGATGCCGCCGGTCCCGCCCCCGCCGCCGGAGGTCAGTTGGGGCCAGGTGAAGGTCGCAACGGCTCGGGCCGGAAGGGTGTAGGTGAAGGACTGGCCGTTCTCCGCGACGTTGAAGGTGTGGGCGTTGGCCGTGTCCGCGTTGAGGACGACCAGGGCGTTGGAGCCGTCGGGGTTGCGGAAGGCGACGTCCTCGATGTTGCCCGAGCCGAAGGTGTTCGAGTCGATGCGGACCGCGCCGGGCTTCACGAACTTGCTGGCCTGGCCGAGGACGTAGTACTCCGCGTTGTACGTCGCGGTGCCGGCGTTGTTGTCGACGGTCACCGCCGCGGTGCAGGTGGTGCAGTTCATGCTCGGGCCGCCGCCCGGGTTCAGGGCGACGTTCCAGGTCGCGACGGTCTTGGCCCAGTTGCGGGTGGCGCCGATGATCAGGTTCTCGGTCTGCCAGTCCAGGCTGTCGGCGAAGGTGTTGGCGGGGTTCGAGGACTGCGAGCCCGAGCATTCGGTGAAGTACGTGTCCTTGCCCGGGTAGGCGTTGTGGACCGTGCTCTGGGCGCTGGGGTCGCCGGAGTAGCAGTGCCACGCCGTGCCGGCCGTGTACTGGGATGCCGTGGAGTCGCCGAGGATCGTCTCGGGGAACGAGGGGTCGTTCCAGTTGTGGTCGTAGCCGATGATCTTCGTCGCCACACCGGACGAGGCCAGTGCCGGCCCGAGGTCGCCGCCGATCAGGCTGGTCTCCTGGGACGCCGTCAGCGTCGAGCCGGGGTAGTTCGAGGGCGAGTACTCCGGCTCGTTCTGCGGCGTCAGCAAGGCGACCGGGACGCCGGCGGCCTGGTAGGCCTGGGCGAACTTGACCAGGTAGTTCGCGTAGGTCTGGTAGTCGGAGGCGTTCAGCGAGCCGCCGACCATCGACCCGCTGGACTTCATCCAGCCCGGCGGGCTCCAGGGCGTGCCCATGACGGTCAGCGCGGGATTGAGCTGCAGCGCCTGCTTGAGGACCGGGATGATGTAGGCGTTGTCGTGGCTGATCGAGAAGTGCGCCAGCGACGGGTCGGCCTGGCCCGCGGGCATGTCGTCGTAGCTGTACTGCGACAACGAGAAGTCGGACGCGCCGATCGGCTGCCGCAGGAAGCTCAGCCCGATGCCCTGGGTGGGATCGAACAGCTTCGTCATGATCGACGAGCGCTGCGGCGAGTTCGCGACCAGCCACGCCGACGAGTCGGTGAACGACGCGCCGAAGCCGGTCATGCTCTGGTAGGCGGTCCCGGGGTTGACCGTGATCGTCTGGCTTGCCGAGCCGGCGCCGCTGGCGAACGTCGTGCCTGCCTGCGGACTGAGCAGTTGGCTCCGGTCCGCGGTGGTCTCCCACACCGACACCGCCGTCGCGGCCGTCGCCGCTGCCGCCGCATGCGGCGCGACAAGGCTTCCGGCCGCCCCGGCGACGAGGGCGAGTGCTCCCAAGGAAGCCGCAAGGGGTCTGCTGTGCCTGCTGCCGAACATCTCCGCGTGATCCTCCTTCACCCCGTGCTGTAACAAATGAAACAGCTATGTAACGGCCGTTGGCATGGAGGAAAGCAGTGACGTGACACGCTGTCAATGGTCGGAGCGAGTTCCGCAACAAGCTCGGTCACGGCGGCTGGTGAAACAGAAGCGTTACATGGCGCGGCGCGGGCCGGTGGAACCGCGCACCACCAGTTCCGTGGCGAGCTCCACGTGCAGGGCGTCCACCGGCCGGCGGTCGATCAGCCGGATCAGCAGGCTGACGGCCATCCGTCCCATCTCCGCGAGCGGCTGGCGGACGGTGGTGAGCATCGGGCTGGCGGCCTGGGCCAGGTCGATGTCGTCGAACCCGGTGACGGACAGATCGGTGGGCACCCGCAGGCCGCGGTCCGCCGCGGCGGCCATGGCCCCGATGGCCGTCTTGTCGTTGAAGCAGACCAGGGCGGTCGGGGCGGCGGGCAGGTCGAGCAGCTCGCCCGCGGCCTGGTGCCCCTGCCGGACTGTCGGCTCGACGGACCGGACCAGCTCCCGATCGGGCAGGATCCCGGCGTCGGCCAGCGCCGAGGTGTGCCCGGCCAGTCGGTCGCGGGCGGCCAGCCACTCCTCAGGCCCGGCGATGACGCCGATGCGCCGGTGGCCTTCGGCGAGCAGATGATGCGTGGCGCTGCGCGCGCCGGCCAGATGCGCGGCCGAGACCGCCGCGATGTCCCGGGGCACCTCGCCGCGCGGGTCGACGACCACGAACGGGAAGCCCTGCGCCCGCAGTGCGACCAGCTGCTCGTCGGGCTCGGGCGGCAGGATCATGATGGCGCCGGCGACCCCGCTGCGGCCGGCGAGTGTCGGCAGCACGGTCGCGGCCTGGGAGATCTCGCCCGCGTCGAGGATCAAAGTCCTGTCATGCGGCTCCAGGCTCTCGGCGATCGAGGAGACGATCAGCCCGAAGTAGTCGGTCAGCGTGTAGGGGCAGCGCAGGTAGACGGCCCCTTGCGCCTCGGGATCCGCCCCCGCGCCGGCCTGCGCGCCGAGCCGTTCGACCGTGCGCTGCACCAGATCCCGGGTCGCCGGGGCGACGTTCGCGTGGTCGTTGAGCACCCGGGACACGGTCGCGATCGACACCCCCGTGGCCGCGGCGATGTCCCGGACGGTCGCCTTCGCCCGCCGGGCCGGAGCCGCGTCAGCCATGCGTTACATCCCGTTTCACTCGCGCAGCATATCCATGTCCCGCAGCGTGTCGGCATCCCTTGACAGGGCAGGGGAAGCGTTGGTTTCCTCAGAGCGATGTTTCACCACTGTTACATGTTGTTACATCCTCGAGAGGGGACAGCCGTATGCCTCGCAGATCCTCCATGCCCCACAGACTCTCAGCGCCGGCCCTGATCGGCGGCCTCGTCGTCACGGCCTGCTCGATCGTCCCGGTCGCCTCCGCCGCCGACGCCGCCGACACCGCCCGCGCGAAGCCCGTCGCGGCCCACGTATGGCTCACGACCCCCGACGGCACGAACCGCCTGGCCGACAAGGGCACCGTCGCTTTCGGCGCGACGCCGGCCACCGCCCCGACCGTGGTGGTCGATCCCACTGTGACCTACCAGACCATGCAGGGCTTCGGCGCGGCGATCACCGATTCCTCCGCGACCGTGCTCTCCCAACTCTCGCCCGCCGCCCGCACCGCGACGATGCGCTCGCTGTTCGACCCGGTGGCCGGCGACGGCCTGGACTACCTGCGCCAGCCGATCGGCGGCTCTGACTTCGTGGCGACCGCCGCCTACACCTACGACGACCTGCCGGCCGGACAGACCGACTACGCGCAGCGGGATTTCTCCATCGCGCACGACCGGGCGCAGATCCTGCCGCTGCTGCGGGAGGCCAAGGCCATCAACCCCCGCCTGCAGATCGTGGCCACCCCGTGGAGCCCGCCGGCGTGGATGAAGACCGGCGATTCGCTGGTCGGCGGCCGGCTCATCGACGATCCGCGCGTCTACCACGCGTACGCGCTGTATCTGCTGAAGTTCGTCGAGGCCTACAAGGCCGATGGGGTGCCCGTCGACACCATCACGGTGCAGAACGAGCCCCAGAACCGGACCCCGTCCGGCTATCCCGGCACCGACATGCCGTCGTGGCAGGAGGAGAAGGTCATCGAGGACCTCGGGCCGATGCTGCGCGAGGCGCACCTGCACACCCAGATCCTGGCCTACGACCACAACTGGACCGAGCACCCCAACGACGTCGCGGCCACCCCGCCCGACGAGACGGCCGACATCGACGCCTATCCGCAGAACGTGCTCAGCTCGCCGGCCGCGAAGTGGGTCTCCGGCGTCGCCTTCCACTGCTACAGCGGGGACCCGGGCGCGATGGCCGCGTTCCACAATCAGTTCCCTGACAAGGCGATCTACTTCACCGAGTGCTCCGGCAGCCAGTCGAGCGACCCCGCGAACACCTTCTCCGACACGCTGAAGTGGCACACTCGGAACCTGACGATCGGCGCCACCCGCGGCTGGGCCGAGACCGTCATCAACTGGAACCTCGCCCTGGACCCCAGCGGCGGCCCGCACGTCGGCGGCTGCGGCACCTGCACCGGCGTCGTCACCGTCGGGCCCGGCGACACCGTCACCGACAACGCCGAGTACTACACCCTCGGCCACCTGGCCCGGTTCGTCCAACCCGGGGCGGTGCGCATCGCCAGCACGTCCTTCGGCACCACCGGCTGGAACGGCCAGGTCATGGACGTCGCGTTCCGCAACCCCGACGGCGGCACCGTGCTCGTCGCGCACAACGAGAACGACAACCCGCAGACCTTCGCGGTGCGGGAGGGCGACCAGAGCTTCACCTACACGCTGCCCGGCGGCGCCTTGGCCACGTTCACGTGGAAGGGCCGCATCCCGGGTGTCAATGCTCTGCGTCAAGTCGATCCGGCCGGCTGGCACGCGACCGCGAACCCGCCCGGCCCGACCGATCCGTGCTGCACCGCGGACGTGGCCGCCGACGCCGTGGACGCCGACGCCAGCACCCGCTACTCCTCGGGAACCGCGCAGGCGGCGGGCCAGTATCTGCAGGTCGACTTCGGCAAGCCGGTCGCTGCGCGCCGGGTCGTCTTCGACACCGGAGCGTCCACCGGCGACTACCCGCGTGGGTACGCCGTGACCACCAGCAGGGACGGCGTCACCTGGACGACCGCCGCTTCGGGAGCCGGTACCGGCCAGTTCACCACGGCGGATCTGGCCGGAGCACCGATCCGGTACGTCCGCTTGACCCTCACCGCCGCCAGCGGGAGTTGGTGGAGCGTCGCCGACGTGCGCGCCTACACGCGCTAACCGTATTGAGGCACGCGAAGCACCTCCGCGACCAGCCGAGGCTGCCGCGGCAGGACACCGTTCGTCTCGCTCGCCCGGAAACCGTCCAGGGCGAGCGCGGCGAAGCGGCGTGCGGCGGGCGTCCTGTTGGCGGGGGCGGTGCCCGACAGGCCGCGGCAGGCCAGGAGGAACAGGTTGAGGTCGTCGAGGACGAAGTCGGGCCGCAGCTGTCCGGTGCGCTTGGCCCGGGTGGTGAGCGTGCGGATGCGGCGCAGGAGGTCTGCGCGGTGGTGGGCGAACGCGGGGGAGCCTGGGTTGGCCGCCATGAAAGCGTCGACGAAACCCTGGTTCTGAACGTTCAGCACACTGAGTCGCTCCACGACGGAGGCGAAGCCGCGCCACGGGTCCGGGTCGGCGCAACCGTCGAGGACGATCTGCTGGCAGGCGCGCAGTTCGTCGGCGAAGACGTCGTCGATGAGGGCCTGCTTCGTCGGGAAGCGCCGGTAGAGGGTCGCCGGGCCCACTCCGGCGTGCCGGGCCACCTCCCGCATCGAGGCGTCGAGGCCGTGCTCGGCGAACAGGGCTCGGGCGGCGTCGAGGATCCTGTCGCGGTTCTCGCGGGCGTCGGCACGAAGCGGCGGCGCCTTGTGAGTCACTTCTCCGGTCATCGTTCTCACTTCCGCTAAGCGGACGCCGGCGTCCGTTACGTTCGAAGCGTACCTGGTCAACGGCAAGGAGAAGGAGATTCACATGCGCGCGGTCGTGATCGAGCGGTTCGGTGACCCGTCCGGGATGGCGGTGCGCGACATCGCCGAGCCGGCGCCTGCCGCCGGGCAGGTGGTGGTCAGAACCGAGGCGATCGGGGTCGGCGGCGTCGATGTGGTGATCCGTCGCGGGGCTCTCGGTGCCTTCGGGTTCGCCGAGGGGCTGATCCCGGGCAGCGAGGTCGCCGGGGTGGTCACCGCGCTCGGGGATGGGGTCGATCCGTCATGGCTCGGGCGGCGGGTGTGGGCGTTCACCGGGACGAGCGGAGGCTACGCGGAGCTGGCCGTCGTCGGTCTCGACGCTGTCGCTGTGCTGCCCGACAAGCTCTCCTCGATCGACGCCGTCACACTCGGCTCCTCGGCTCCGGTCGCCCACTTCGCGCTCAGGCACGCGCACTTCACCGCGGGTGAATCAGTGCTCATACGCGGTGCGGCGGGCAGCATCGGCATCGCGGCGGTGGAACTCGCGTCCCGGGGTGGCGCAAGCGTTGTCGCGGTCACCACATCGTCCGCCGAGCGTGGACGACGGCTTCGAGAACTCGGCGCGACGCTCGTCCTCGATCGCGCCGGGCGCGGCGGGAACGGCGGGAACGGTGACTCAGACCTCTTCGACGTCATCATCGACATCGTCGGCGGACCCGAGACTCCGGCCTTCATCGACCGGCTCGCCCCCAACGGGCGCATGGTCGTCGTCGGCGTCGTGGGGGGCATGCCGCCCGAGGACTTCGGGATGCCCCTGATCCGGTCCTTCCAGCAGTCGCGCTCGTTCGCGACCTTCAGCCTCGACACGATCCCGATGGCCGCGCGCAAGGCTGTGCTGGCCGAGCAATTCGACGATGCCGCAGCCGGCCGCCTGCACCCTGTTGTTCACGAGGTGCTCGGCCTGGATCAGGCTGCTGAGGCGCACCGTCGGATGGACGAAGGCACGGTCTTCGGCCGTATCGTCCTCACGCCGTGAGCGCCGAAGCCGCCAACGCGTCCCCGACAGCCGTCCGTGCGTAGAGCACGACGCGGCCGTCGCGGGCGCGGTCGACAAGCCCGGCCCGCCGCATCACCGCCAGGTGGTCCCCGACCGCGCCGGTCGTCATGCCCAGGGTGCGGGCCAGGTGGGTGGTGCCGGCCGGGCTCTCCAGGGCGAGCAGGATGCGCGCGCGGCTGCGGCCGATCAAGTCCGCCAGGGCCCCCGGCGGCGACGGTGCGGGATGTTCCCAGAGCACTGCGATACCCCGAGCGGGATAGATCAGGGTCTTGGGCCACTCGCCGGACGTGTAGGTGGCGGCGCGCGGCCAGTTGAAGGCCGAGGGGACCAGGAGCAGGCCGCTGCCGGCGAGCGGGATCACTTTCTGTTCGGCTCCCATGCCGGACACCTCGATGCCGTCCTCGTGCCAGCGCACCGAGGTGTGCAGGTCGGCGATGGCGGCGGCCCAGCCGGCCCGGCCCAGGACGCCCGCGCGGTGCACGACGTCGCGTTCGCACAGCGCGCGCAGCTGGAGCCAGTCCGGCGCCATGAGCGTGCGCCAGGCGTGGTCCAGCGCCTCGGCCAGGCGCGGGACCGCGTCTGGGGCGTCGAGCAGGGCGAGCGCTCGGGGATCGCTGATCGGACGCGCGGCCAGGCAGCCGGCGATCTCGGCCCGGGCCTGGGCCAGCGGGGTCGCCCTGATCGTCGCGAGATCGTCCTCCCAGGTCTGGGCCAGGCCGGCCGGGGGAGGCGCGAGGAAGTCCGCGCCCATCCAGCCGGCCTGCAGAGCCAGGACCGCGTCCAGCTCGGTATGGCGGCGGAGGCCCTCGAAAGCCGGGCGCAACCGGGCCGCCGAGGCCACCGGCAGTCGGCCGCCGCGGTCGAGGCGGCGCAGCAGCGAATCGAGCTCGAACGCCGGGGAGATGGCGAAGCGGCTGTGCAGCAGGTCCTCGGTGCCGACCTCGAAGCGGATCACACCGACCAGGCTACGTCGGCGCGAGCCGGGCTTACGTCCAGCGACGAATCTCTCGCCGTGCGATGGCGGCCGGGCCAGTGTGCGGCCATGGAATCCGTCACCGCAGCAGCCGTCAGCGACGCAGCCGACAGCGCCGCAGCCGTCACCGCCGTCCCGAGCCCGCCCCACCGGCGCACGACCTACCGGGACGTGTTCGGCCAACCCCAGTTCCGCCTTCTGTTCTCGACCCGGATCCTGGGCATCAGCGCCGAGACGCTGCGCATCACGACCCTGTCCGTCCTGATCTTCACCGCCTCGCACTCACCGCTGCTCAGCGCGCTGGCCTTCGGTATCGGCTTCCTGCCGCAACTGCCCGGCTCGATGCTGTTCGGCGCCCTGGCCGACCGGCTCCGGCCCCGGCCACTGCTGACCGTCGGCTTCCTGCTGCAGTGCGCCGCGGCGGCGGTGCTGGGGACGGTGCCGATGCCGACGGCCGCGGCACTCGGCCTGGTCGGCGCGGTCGCCGTCCTGGCCCCGGTGTTCGGCGGGGCGACCAGCCGCCTGGCCGCCGAGTTCCTGACCGGCGACGCCTACGTCCTGGGGCGCTCGCTGCTGAACATGGCCTCCTCGGGCGCGCAGCTGGTCGGGCTGGCCGTCGGCGGCGCGGCGGTCGCGGCGCTGGGCACCAGCCAGGCGCTGCTGCTGGCCGCTGCGCTGAACGCCGGGTGTGCCACGGCGGTGTGGCTCCGGCTGCCTGATCGGCCGGCGCCGGGGAGCCTGCCTGGTGGGGCGCTGGATGGGGCACAGGGCCGGCCGCGGGGAGCGGTGATGGCGGCGAGTTGGTCCGGTGCCCGGCGGCTGCTGCGCGACCGCGCGGTGCGCCGTCTGTACCTGGCCCAATGGCTGCCCAGCGGATTCATGGCCGGCGCCGAGGGCCTGATCGTGTCATACGCGGGCCAGCGGGGCTTCGCCGCCGGGACCTACGGCTTGCTCATGGCGTGCGGGCCTACCGGGATGCTGGTCGGCGATCTGGTCGTCGGCCGCATGCTGCGCCCCGCCGCGCGCGAGAGGTTGGTGGTCCCGCTGGCCGTGTGGTTGGGGCTGCCGTTGCTGGGCCTTGCTGCGGACCCGTCCGCGTCTGTCTGTGCCCTGCTGCTGCTGGCTTCCAGCACAGGGTTCTCCTACGCGATCGGCTTGCAGCGCCGGTTCCTCGAGGTCTTGCCGGCCGACAACCAGGGCCAGGCGTTCGGCCTGCTCAGCTCCGGGATGATGACGCTGCAAGGGATCGGGCCGGTGCTGGTGGGCGCAGTCGCCGGTCTGGCCGGGACCGGGCCGGCCATGGCCGTGGCCGGGGGAGCAGCGATGCTCACCGGGGGATGGATGGCGAGTTGGCTGCTGTGAGGGCTTGGAACTGCGAGTGCTCGCGGAAGGGATGTCGCGTGCCACAGTTCGGTACTCTCGCGGCGTTGATCGGATATGAGGCTCATACAGCGCGGGAGTCGCGGCACGCCGGAGGCTGACGGCCCGGCCCTGGACTTCCAGGAGTTCGTCGCGGCCAGCGGAGCGCGGCTGTTCCGTTCCGCCTGCCTGCTCACCGGCGGGGACACACATGCCGCGGAGGACCTGGTTCAGGAGACCTTCGGGCTGCTGTACCGAAAGTGGCAGCGCATCGGCGGGCTGGACAACCCGGTCGGCTACGCGCAGACCACCTTGGTCAACCGGTTCATGTCGGCGCGGCGCAAACGAAGCAACTCCGAACGTCCCGTCGGCGGCGGGTTGGGCGGCGCGGGGGACCAACCCGCGCGAAACGACGACGTCCCGCTCCGCATGGCGCTGCTGGAGGCGTTGCGCTCGCTGCCCCCGGTCGACCGCGCGGTGCTGGTGCTGCGGTTCTGGGAGGACTTGAGCGTCGCCGAGACGGCGGCGCGGCTGAACCTGTCCGACACGGCCGTTCGCTCGCGCTGTTCCCGAGCGCTGGCGCGGGTGCGTGAGCGGCTCGGCGACGATTTCGCCGAGCTCGCCCGTTCTTGAGCGATTCCCGATTCCCGATCACCGACAGATCTGACACGAGAGGTGTACTTCCATGTCCACCGGCCATTTCGAGGACATCGACAACGATCGGCCCGACGGCATCGCCGAAGTGATGCGCGAGACCGCCTTCTCCTTCGAGGCCCCGGCTTCCGCCGTGATGTACGCGGGTGCCCTGGCCCAGGCGCGGCGTCACCGGCGCCGCTCTGCTGCCGCCGGGGTTCTGACGGCGGTCGCGGTGGTCGGCGTCGCCGGGGCGGTCGTCACCCAGAACTCGACGCGCGCCGGGGTCTCCCCGGCCTCGTCGGCCACGACGCCTGCGGGCGGTTCGTCATCGCCAGCGAAGCCCACGACTGAGCCCACAACGAAACCCGCGACAGCGGCTGACCGCAAGGCGCTCGCGGACTTCGTCCTCAACACCGGCATCGGTGCGCTGCCGGCCGGCTCGCACATCGAAGGCGACCCTTCATCCGGCGTGGAGGGCTCGAAGTTCCCGCCGCAGAAGCGGCTGCCGGTCACCCCGCCCACCGACGTCCTCGGCGGCGTCAACGGCGCGTGGGCCGTCGGGCCCGGCGGAGCCACAAGCGTCTCGATCGAAGTTCAGGTCCGCACCCTGGCGCTCACTTGTGACCACTTCAAAACGTTGAGCCCGCAGGACGTGTGCACCACCACTCCGTTCGCCAAGGGCGGCGAGGTTGTTTCGCACCAGTACCGGAAGGATTCGATACACCAGACCGGCCAATACTTCCGCGACTATATCTGGCTGCGCCCGGACGGCGCCGACGTGATCGTCAGCCAGGTGGCGCCGTCGGAGTCGCAGTTCGTGTGGACCGGTGACCAGGTGGACGGGCTGCTTGCGCGGCCGGCGTGGGACCAGGCCGTCACGCAGCTGAAGGCCTTCATCGCCGACGCGGGCCGAGCCGTGACAGGAGGCTGACCAAATCTCGGGCGAGGGTCGCATGGGTCGCACGGGTCTCGGGGTCGCGCGGGTCACAGCGCGAGTTTGTCCAGGTTGGCCAAGTCGAGGACTTGATGGCGGGTATCTTGTCTCGAACACAGCGACGGTTCCCGCGTTTCTGAAACGCAGGGCCCGGTCTGCCGACCCTTCCAGGGAAAGCTACTCGCGGGGGTCGTGGGGTCGGAACTAGGGGAGAAGCGAAAAGCGATGACGGGTATAGAGACCCTGGACACCGCCGTGGTGGGGGCCGGGCCCTACGGTCTGTCGGTGGCGGCGCACGCCACCGTGCGCGGCTCGCGCACCCGGGTGTTCGGCACGCCGATGCGGGCCTGGGCCGAGCACATGCCGGTGGGCATGAAGCTCAAGTCCGAGCCGTGGGCCTCCCACCTGTCCGACCCGCGCGACCGTTACACGCTGAAGGAGTACTGCCGGCTCGAGGGCCTGCCGTACGCGCACGGCGTGCCCACGCCCGTCGAGACGTTCGTCGACTACGGCCGCTGGTTCCAACAGCAGGCGGTGCCGGACGTCCACGAGACCGACGTGGTGCGGGTCGACCGGGAAGGCGCGCTGTTCGCGCTGGAGCTGGCCGACGGTTCCTCGGTACGAGCCCGCTCGGTGGTGCTCGCCGCCGGATTCCTGCCGTTCCCCCGCTTCCCCGAGGCGCTCGTCGGGCTGAAGGCGCCCCAGGTGCTGCACAGCAGCGCGGTGAACGATCTGTCCGGTTTCTCCGGCAAGCGGGTCACCGTGGTCGGCGGCGGACAGGCCGCGATCGAGATCGCGGTGCTGCTCGACGAGGCGGGCGCCGATGTCACGCTGGTGGCGCGCGCCGGCTCGCTGGCCTGGAACAGCCTTCCCGCCGATCTCCCCACCACCCTTTGGCAGAAGCTGCGCCAGCCGGAGAACGGCCTCGGGCCCGGCTACTACAACAAGGTGCTGGGCGACCTGCAGGCTCTGTTCCGGTTGATGCCGGCGGGGTACCGCATGGAGGTCGTGCGCAAGACGCTCGGGCCGGAGGGGTCCTGGTGGATCCGTGACCGGTTTGAGAAGTCTTTCGATGCCCCCCACGTCCTGACCGGTACGCAGATCACCGCGGCCAGGCCCGAGGGCGGCGCGCTCCGGCTGGAGCTGTCCGGCGGCCGGGAGCTGGAGGCCGACCATGTCATCGCCGCGACCGGCTTCGAAGTGGATGTCAGGAAGCTGACGGTACTCAGTGAGGAGTTGCGCGGCCGGGTCCGCGGCATGCGCGGCTCGTACGGCCCGCCGGTCCTGGGAGCGGGCTTCGATTCCTCGGAGCGCGGGCTCCACATGGTCGGGCTGGCAGCGGCGGCGACGTTCGGGCCGTCCATGCGCTTCGTGTGCGGGGCCGCGTTCGCTGCCCGCGCCGCGGCGGCGAGACTGCCGCGCTGAGCGCATAAGGCTTTGGGGCTTCGCATCGATCAAACAGCGGCGAACGATAAGATCGGATGGGGCTCCGTCACCAGGGCTTTCGGGAAATCGGGCATTTCCTTGGACAGGCGAGGGCTACCTTGGACTTCACTATAAGCTGGTTTGCATGGCAGTGACAGCGTCGCCGAACGCGGACACCGCGACCGACGCCGTGCTGCTGAAGCTCGACCGGAACGTCTTCCACCACGGCGGGCTGGGCGTGATCCGCAGCCTGGGGCGGCTGGGCATCCGGGTCCACGCCATGCGCGAGGACCGGTTCGCTCCGGCCGGTGCGTCCCGGTACACCCGTCGGACGGTGTCGCCGATGCCGGCCAGCGCCAATCCCGATGACGTGCTCGAGCTGCTGGACCGGCTCGCCGACCGGCTGCCCGGCCCGGCCGTCCTGGTCACCACTGACGACGCGGGCGCGATCCTGTTGGCCGAGCACGGCGACAAGCTCCGGCCCCGGTACCTGTTCCCCTCCCCGCCGGCCGATCTGCCGCGCCGGGCGGCGGGGAAGGCGACCCTCGCCGAGATCTGCCGCACCGCCGGGGTGCCGCATCCGGCGACGACGGTCCCGGTGGACGCCGCCGAGGCCGTGGCCTTCGCCGATTCCTGCGGCTATCCGGTCGTCGCCAAGGTCAATCTGCCCTGGGCAGCCGACCGGGCGGTGGGATTGCAGAGCACGACCATCGTTCGCAGCAAGGACGAACTGTCGGCACTGGTCGAGCGGGCCCGCCGGGCGACCGGCGACGGCCCGGACACCGGCCTGCTGCTCCAGGAATACCTGGCGCCCGCACCGGCCGGCACGCGCCAGGACTGGTTCTTCCACGGCTATTTCGACGCGGCCTCGCGCTGCCTGTTCGGGCACACCGGCACCAAAGAGCGTTCCTTCCCGGTCCACGCGGGCCTGACCACCTACGGCCAGTGGGCGCCGAACGAGCGGCTGCGCGCCGAGGCGGTCGCGCTGCTGTCCGGGCTGGGCTACCAGGGGATCGTCGATCTCGACTACCGGTGGGACCCGCGGGACGACAGCTACCGGCTTCTGGACTTCAACCCCCGCCTCGGCGCCCAGTTCCGGCTGTTCCAGGACACGGCCGGCATCGATGCCGTCCGGGCCCTGCACCTGGATCTCACCGGGCGCGGCCTCACGGCGGGGGAGGCCGTGCCCGGCCGGGCACTGGTCGTCGAGAACTATGACCCGATCGCCGCCCGCGAGCTTCGACGGGAGGGGGACCTCTCCCTGCGCTCCTGGCTGGCCTCGGCGCGCGCCGCGGACGAGGCCGCCTGGTTCGCCTGGGACGATCCGGCTCCGTTCTTCCTGGCCGGCGCTCGGATGGTGTGGGAGGCCGTGGAACACCGGTTGCGCCGCTAGCGCTTTCGGCCGGCGCGGTCCGCGAGGGCCTGCTCGTACCAGGATTCGTAGTCGTCGAGGCAGCGGTCCAGACTGAAGGCCTCGGCGCGCCGCGCCGAGCCCTCGCCCAACCGCGCCAGTCGCTCGGCGTCCCCGATCAGCCCGGCCAGCGCCTCGGCGAGTGCGGCCGTGTCGGCGGGGGCGACGAGCACGCCGTTGTCCGGGCCGACCAGCTCCGGCAGCGCCCCGATCCGGCTGGCGACCAGGGGCCGGCCCAGGGCCAGCGCCTCCAGGGCGGTCAGGCCGAAGATCTCCGGAGTGGTCGAGGGGACGGCCAGCAGTGCGGAGCCACGCAAGCACTCGGCGACCTCCGGCGGACTCAGCCAGCCGCGGAACTCGACCGTGCCGGCCGCCACCAGGTCGGCGGCCCGCGCCTGCAGCCGGTCGCGTTCCGGGCCGTCGCCGACCACTACGAGCCGTGCCTTGGGCTGGGTGCGGGCCAGGATCGCGAACGCTTCCAGGACGACGTCCGCCCCCTTCAGAGGGCTGAGCCGGCCCACGTAGGCCGTCTGCCACACCTCTGAGACCGGGGTCGGGGTGAAGACCCGGTCCACGGCATGCGGGATCACCCGGACCGGCACCCGGCCGGCGTCGGGGCGGATCACGTCGGCGACGAACCGGCTCGGGGCCGCGAAGCCGTCGATCCGGCGCAGCCCGAACACCCGGTAGGCGGGCCGCATCAGGAAACGCAGGTGCAGGTAGCGGAGCAGGGCGCCGGGCGATATCCGTCCGGCGTTGTCGGCGACCTGCCAGCGCAGCAGTTTGCGGGTCCAGTCCTCGGGGCCGTGGATGGTGAGGATCCGTACGGCGCCGCGGGTGGCCGGGAACACCGCCGGGCCGAACCCGCCGACGGTGTGCAGGTGGACGCAGTCGGGCCGGAACTCGCGCATGATCCGCCGCACCTCGCGGTATCCCCGGTGGTGCCACACGAACCCGGCCAGCTTGCCCAGCGGACCGCCGTCCACCGGCGGGACCAGGTCGTCGGCGAACACGGCCCGGTCGCCCGACGGGGATTGCAGGGCCACCACCCGGACCTGGTGGCCCCGAGCCGTCTGGCCGTCCCGGAGCATGCGGACGAACTTCTCCGCGCCCCCGGCCTCGAAGCCCAGGTTGACGATGTGCAGAATTCTCACCGGTGCCGCGCAATCCTCGAACCGAAATAGTGGGCTGCGAACCGCCCGGGTTCGGGAATCGGCGCGGTGACACCGAAGACGCCGAACCATGGCACTATGAACGCTCGCAGGCGGACGTCCCTTTCCGGGGCGCCCGGCGACGGCGGCGGCCTCCCGGCCGCTCCCGGTCACCGACCGGATCCGCCAAGCGACGAAGTCCGGTCGAGGGGAGCGAAGGGCAGCCGGTCACCGGCCCCGAAATCATAATGGCGAACAGCAAGCGCCGGCACTGGGCGATCGTCGGGGCCGCCGCGGTCGCGGTCGTCATCGCCGCCGTCATCGCGACCGCCGTCTCCGGCGGCGATCCCGGCCAGCCCACGGCGTTCGGCCACTCGCCGGCGGCGAGCACCGCGGCCACCACGGACACGTCGAATGCGACCGCGTCCCCGGGTGCCGCCTCGGGGACCGCCGGGACCGGGCCGTCGTCGAGCAACGCCAAGAACACCGCGCTGGCCGACATGAAGTGGGGCCTGGACTACAGCGACACGCTGACGTTCGACACACCGGACCAGCTCAAGACCGCGCTCGACGATGCCAACCGGCTGGGCATGGACTACATCCGCGTCGACTTCGGCTGGGAGGACTACCAGTCCTTCGCGAACTACTCGCCGGACTTCTCCAAGTTCGACAACGTGGTCGCCGCGGCGAACGCCCACGGTCTGAAGGTGCTGGCCACCATCGACTTCCCGCCGCCGTGGGCGCGCCGGGCCGCCTGCCAGGACACCGCCGCCTGCCCGCCCGCCGACAACGCGGTGTTCGCGAGCTTCGTGAAGAAGGCGGTCGCGCGCTACTCGGCACGGGGCGTCCACTACTGGGAAGTGTGGAACGAGCCCAACATCGATGCCTGGGCCCCGGCCCCGGACACGACGGACTACACCAAGCTCCTGGTGACGGTCTCCACGGCGATCCGTGCCTCGGACCCGCACGCCTTCATCCTGATGGGCGGCCTCGCGGCGGCCCAGCCGAGCCGCGGCGGGCCCTTCATCAGCCCGTACGACTTCATCACGGCGGTGGCCAAGGACGGCGGCCTGAAGGCGGTCGACGCGATCTCCTACCACCCCTACCCGGACGGCGCCCCGGTGACCAGCAAGACCTTCCTGGCCATCAGCCAGTCGCCGACGAGCATCATCACCGCGCTGAACCAGGCCGGTGCGCCGAACATGCCGATCTGGATCACCGAGACCGGGGCGAGCGTGGCCTCCGCGGTCGGGGGCACGCCGGAACGGATCAAATCGGACGAGAGCTATCAGGTGGACCAGGCCAAGGGAGAGGTGGACACGCTGTCCTCGTACCCGAACGTCGCGTCGTTCTTCTGGTTCTCCTATCAGGACGTTCCCGCCGACCACCTGCTGTTCGGGCTGCGGCGGGCCGACGGGACCTACCGTCCCGCGTTCGCCACCCTGCAGCAGCTCATCGCCGGCGCGAAGAAGGCACGATGAACGAGGGCGCGATGAACGAGGCCGGGGCGGACCAGGGCAAGACGCCGCGGGTGTCCGTGCTCATCCCCTGCGCCCCGCGTCAGCACTACCTGGAGGAGACGCTGCTCTCCATCCAGAAGCAGACCTTCCAGGACTGGGAAGTGGTCCTGGTGCTGGACGGCGAGTGCGAAGAGAACCGGCGCATGGCCGCCGTGCTGCCCGAGGACCAGATCCGGATCGTCGTCACCGCGCGCCCCCGTTCCGGCATCGCGGCGGCCCGGAACGCGGGCCTGCCCGAGTGCCGCGGCGACCTGGTGGCGTTCTGCGACGGGGACGACCTCTGCGAGCCCGAGCGGCTGGCCCGCCAGGTCGCCGAGTTCGACCGCCGTCCGGCCCTGGGAATGCTCGCCACCTGGTCCCGCCGCTTCAACAGCGAGACCGGTGCCGACCTCGGCCCGCGCCGCTGCCCCGCCGACTCCGTGGAGCTGGCCCGCCGGCTGCTGCTGTTCAACACGGTGACGGTGTCCACCGTCATGGCGCGGCCGGAGGTCGTGCGCGAGGCCGGGAACTTCCGCGACGCCGCGATCCAGTGCGAGGACTACGACCTCTGGCTCCGGATCCTCGGCCGGGCCGAGGTGGCCGCGCTGCCGGAGGAGCTGGTGCGCTACCGGGTGCACGAGGGCCAGTTCAGCCACCGGGCGAAGATCATGCCGCAGAGCGGCCTGCTGCGGCGCGAGAAGCTGGCGGCGGCCCGGCGGCTGGGCTGGAGCGTGCCGGTGGCCGGGGCCAAGCACCTGGCCTGGGTGGGCGTCCAACTGGCGAACCGGCGCTTCTAGCGCACCGTCCCGGCGTCAGCCCTCGACGAGCGAGCGCTCACCGCTCCGGTGGCGGCCGCCAGCCGTCGTTTGTCTGACCCGGCTCCGGGAGCGGATCGCGGTCTTCTTCGGGCTCCGGCCGGAAGAACGAGTCGGGCACGACGATCGGCCGCATGATGAGGGTCTCCTCCGCGTCCGCCGCGGACGGAGACACCCCCCGGCGCGGCGATCCGATCCGGTCCAGCGGCTCGATACGCTCGGCCGCGGCCGCGGCCGCCTGATCCGCTGGCCCAGCCTGGCGCGGCATCGACCGGGGCCGCATCCGCAGGCCTCCGGTCCGCACCGGCCGCCAGCTCTCCCGTCCGTAAGCGCGCGGCGTGGTGCCGCCAGCGTCGCCGTCCGGGCTGTACGCGTCGAACCGGTCGCTGCGTCCGCGTGCCTCGGGACGGTTCCACGGGAAGAACATCGGCTCGGTGATCGCTGTCGAGTCGCCGACACCGACCCACACGCTCTGCCGGGGCCGCGGACGGTCCCGCGTCCCGCTGCCCGGCCCCGCGGCGCCGACGCCGGCCGGAACCCGGTCCCCGTCCTGCGCGCGGTCCTCGCCGTGCTCCAGCTCGTCGTAGAGGTCGTAGTCCTCGTCGGCCTCGCCGAGGGCCGCGATCTTCGCTCCGGGCACGAACGCCACGGCGAACACCCCCGAGGCCAGGTTGCCCAGCGCCCAGGACCAGCCGATCCAGTTCAGGCCCCGGTGGGCGAAGCCCAGGGCCAGCGCCAGCGTCGCGACCAGGTACACCACGTTGCTGCCGAGCAGCGGCTTCATCCGCCCAGTGATCCGCAGCGCGCTGGTGGCCCAGGTGTGGAACGCGACGGCCAGGGCGCCGAGCGCGAGGATCGTCAGCAGCCCCTGTGCGTGTCCCGGGTACTTGCTGCCGAACAGGCTCAGCAGCGGCTCGCGCACCAGGATCACGGCCGCGACACCCGGGATCATCACCGCGGTCATGATCGTCGCGGACCGCTTCATCAGGCTGCGCAGCTGCTCGGGATCGTGGGCGCCCTCGGAAAAGAGCGCGTTGCCGATCGCGTAGGAGCCGGTCGAGAGGAGGGCCGCGATCTGGGAGCCGAGGTAGTAGTAGGTGACGTCGTCGGGCCCCAGCCAGCGCAGCGTGATGATCGGCAGGGCGAGCTGCGGTATCAGGTTGAGCAGCGAGGAGAAGTGTGTGGTCGCCGAGTAGCCCGCGGTCTCCCGGATCCGGGTGCCGCCCAGCCCGAAGGAGAACCGGAAATCCAGCTTGCGGTACATGAAGTACACCGAAGCCAGCGTGGCCACGACGTATCCCGTTCCGGAAGCCGTCACGATGCCCATGGCGCCCATGCCGACCACGGACGCCGGGACCACCAGCTTGGACAGGCTCTGGATGAAGCCGTCGACCAGCGTGTTGTACTCGGCCCGGCGCGCGGCCATGAAGACCGAGTCGGTCACCAGGTTGATCGTGGCGAAGACGCAGATGACGATCAGGACCACGGCGTAGACGGGTTTGTCATGGACGAAGGACAGATCCGGGGAGATCACCTTCACGAGCAGGACATAACCGGTGCCGAGCACGAAGCTGGCGCCCGCCACCATCGCCAGCATCACCGACACCTGACGGTTCCGCGCCGCGCCGTGGGCCTGATACCGGATCATCGTGGCCCCGAACCCGAACGTGCTCAGGAACGAGATCAGCGAGATCGCCGACAACAGCGTGGTCGCCAGGCCGATCTGGGTCGAGCTGTAGAGGTGGGCGACGAGCGCCCAGAATATGAAGCCGATGCCGGCGGTGAGGCCGGCGGAGAGCATGAGGAACAGCGAGTTCCGGAGCATCTTCGAGCCCGCGGGTCCGCTCCCGCCCTCGGTGTCCGTGCCGTCGGGGTCTGGGCCGTCGCCGTCCGCCGCGTCGGCGTACGAAGGCTCGGTATACGAAGCATCGGCGTAAGAAGGGTGGGCGCCCGAGGTGTCGGCGTCCGGTGCGCCGGCCCCCCGCCGGCGGCGCCCCTTAGCCATGCCGCGCCTTTCGGGCCCGGAGGCCGAACAAGCAAGCGGACAGCACGACGAAGCACAGCACGGCCGTCGTGCCCTCCGACGGGTGCTCGAAGAAGTGGGTGAGCCGGTACCCGGTGGTCCACGGGTGGGACAGGTTGTTGAGGCACAGGTAGACCCACACCAGGAACGCGTACCCGCCGACCGCGGCCATGGCGGCCTCGGCCGCGTCCGGCCGGCCCGGGCGGCGTGCCCAGAACGTGCCGGTCCGGGCACGCAGCGTGTAAGCACACGCGAACGACAGCGCCAGGCTCAGCGCCCCGAAGGTGTCACGCCGCAACGGCAGCACGGCGGCGATCGGCACGGAGAGCGCGTACGGCCGCAGCACCGCGATCAGGGCCACGTAGGCCCAGCCCAGCAGCCCGGCGACCATCAGCGTCTCGGCGGCGGGCCGGTACATCGTCCTCATACGTCATCCCCGGTCGGCGGAACTTCCCCCCGGGCGGCTCGCCGAACGGTAAGTCTCGATCAGCATGGATGCGTGGTCAGGCCACGCGAAACGCTCCACAGCGTACTCCCGGGCGTACTTGCCCATCTGCCGGCGCAGTTCGGAGTCCACGGCCATCTCCCGCAGCCGGACGCGGAGCATCTCCGTGTCCCGGTCCACCAACGATACGCGATCACGATCCAGGTCGTAGGCCGCGTACCCGCTGTCATCGGTGGTCAGCACCGCGATCCCGGAGCTCATCGCCTCCTGGACGGTGAGCGGGAACCCCTCGGAGGTCGAGGGGAGGGCGAAGACGTCGCACGCCCGGTAGGCGGCGGCCACCTCGGCGGGGGCCAGGGAGCCGAGGTAGATCACTGAGTCCCGCGCCCCGGTCAGCGCCTCGGCGGGGCCGCCGGCGAACACCAGCCGGTATCCCGGGTCGTCCGCCGCGAGCAGCAGATCGAAGCCCTTCTTCGGCACGAACCGGCCGACGAACAACACCAGCACGCCTTCCGGCGGCAGTCCCAGCCGCTCGCGCTCGGCGGCCTGCTCGGCGGCGTCCCGGGCCGGCCGGAACAGCTCGGTGTCGACGCCGTTCGGCAGGTGGTGCACCCGCTCCGGCCGTGCGCCCAGGCCGCGGACGAAGGCCGCGACGTCGGAGTTCATCGTGAACACCGACTGCGCGCCGCGCATCAGCAGCCGTCCGGCCGTCGCGTAGACGGCCTTCTGAACCAGGGCCACCGCCGCCGAGTCATGGTGCACCAGCGCCACGTGCTGCGTGGCCACCACCGGAGTGCGGGTCGCCTTCGCCGCGGTGAGCGCGGCCCACGACGTCAGATAGAAGGCATCGTGGATGTGCACGACGTCGGCCCAGCGTGTCCAGCGCAGCGCCCGGCGCAGCAGCTTCGGCCCCAGGATCGGGAACGGCACGCCGGCCTTGCGCTCCAGCCCGTTCCAGGCCCGGACCCGCACCACCCGGACCCCGTCCTCGTCGGTGACGCCGCTGCGCTCCCCGCTGGTGAGCACGGTCACCTGGACCCCGGCGGCGGTCAGATGCCGGGCCTCGGCGTGCACCACGTTCTCGATGCCGCCCAGGTGCGGCGGGTAGTAGTGGCAGACGAGCAGGACTTTGAGCGGCCCGCGGGCGTCGTCGCTCATCGGTAGATCTCCACTCCGGGGCTGACGTAGATCTTGTCCTTCAGGTCTTCGAGCAGGTTGGTCGGGTACACGTAGGGCACTGAGGTGCCCCGGTAGTCGATGGACGCCCGGTCCTGGTCCACCTCCGCGTGCCCGAGCATGACGTAGCTGCCCGGCTGCAACATGAGCGGATCGACCGAGCCCTCGACGGGACCGGCATAGATGCTCTGGATCCGCTCGAAGACGTCCTGACTGGTCTGGAGCAGCATGGTCTGCTGCGCGTCGGGCGGGATGCGGTCGTACACGCTCTGGAGCCAGACCGCCGCGTCCAATTCCTCTGGGGTCGGGAAGTACGCGTCGTAGTACGCGCCGGAGTCGGAAAGCGCGAGCTGCGGCTGATAGCCGCCGGTGAGGCGCGGCACCACGCCGGTGAGGTCGATGACCATCACCGAGACCACCGCCGCCAGCAGCGGCGTCCGGTAGCGGCCGCACCATCGCAGTACCCAGAGCAGACCGGCGGCCATGAACGCGCCGAAGAAGAAGATGCCTTGCTGGAGCGCGCGCAGGACGCTGTAGTCGACGGTGAGCTGTGGCACGAGCGTCAACAGGACCAGGACCGCGATCGAGCCGATGGCCAGCGCGGCCTGGTCCCGGGTCGGGGTCACCTCGGCCCGCAGCCGCCGGTAGCGCAGACCCAGCAGGACGACGGCCGTGCCGAGCAGCAGCAGGAGCTGTATCGCGGCGGCGATGCCGAAACGGACCAGGTCGTTCAGGCTCGCCACCGGCAGCCCGACGCTCTGCAGGCTGTTGCCGACCCCGGTCAGCGGCAGGTCCGGGATGGCGGTGATCGGGGTCGGATACTTGTCGATCACCGACTGTGGGTACAGCACGCCCGCGTCGCGGTCGTCGGCGGTCGCGGTGCGGGTGTCGGCCAGGTAGGCGTCCATGCGCTGGGTGTCGGTGATGTTGGAGCCGCCGACCAGGCTGTTGCTGGTGTCGGCGGAGCCGACGTCCGAGGTGTCGCCGATGATCTCCCGCCACGAGGCGGTGAGGGTGCTGGTGAGCTGCCCGCTGGTGTGGGTGACCGGTCCGGCGTAGCCCACGGCCAGGACCGCGGTGAGGGCGACCACCCAGAGGGTGACGAACGCCGGGCCGGCGGGCTTCGGCGAGGCGCTGCCCGAAGCCCGCAGGGCGGCGATGCGCTGCCGGAGTCCGCCTCTGCCCCGGCCGGCCAGAACACCGGGTGCGCCGACCTCGGCGACCTCAGCGGCCTTGCTCTCGCCGGCGTTGCTCTCGCTGGTTTGAATCTCGGGGGCCTCGACATAGTCCCAGTCGCCGTAGTCCCAGACATCGGCGGCCGGATCGGCCTCGGCCTGGACGGCTGCGGCGGCGGGCGGGCCGTTCCGGTTCCGGCGGCGCTCGCCGATCCGGTCCAGCCAACCCCAGCCCGTCGTCACCACCATGGCGGATCCCAGGACCATGACCAGCACGTACGCCGTCGCGTAGTGCGCGAGCACGATCCCGACCAGCAGGGGGACCATCGTGTAGCGCCGCAGGCGGGCATCCCCCCGCTGGTCGGACATCACCACGGCCACCGCGCCCAAGATGACGAACGCGATTTCCTGGCGTGCCATGTACGCCATGTCCGTGAAGAACGTCGGGAACGTCAGGAACAGCGCCGAGGACAACAGCGCCACCTGCCGCGACGCCAGGTTGTTGACCGACCGGAACAGCGCGACCGGAGCGGCCGCGAACATCAGGGGGAAGACGATCTTCCAGACCCCGGCCGCCGATATCGCGGTGAGCTTGGTCAGCGCCAGCGGCAGCAGGGTGATGCTCAGACAGGCGTTGTACGAGGTCTTGTAGTTCCCGATCATCCAGCGTCCGCCGCTGAGGTTGATCCGGTAGACCTCGTACTCGACCTGGATGTCGTGCCCGGTGATCAGCCAGCCGCGCAGCGACGTCAGCAGCAGCAGGGCGGCGGCGCCGAAGAACACGCCCAGCTCCAGCACCTCGACCGCGTACCGCTCGTGCCGGATCAGCATCAGGACCAGGAGCCCGGCGATCGCGGTGTACGCGAGCATGCTGACCTGCGGGCCGAGCCCGTTGTTCAGCCGCGTGGCGCCCGCGACGGCCAGGACCAGGCAGGCCGCGCCGTAGCCGGCGACGGCCTTCAGCCCGGCCAGTTGCCGGACCCGCATCCAGTTCACCGGCGGGCACTGCGGGGACAGCGCCCCGATCAGCAGGTCGACGAGCGCGAACCCGGCCGCCAGCGGCACCTCCGACAGCGGCCGGTGGTAGCCGGCCAGCGGGCCGCCGAAGTTCACCAGCAGCAGTACGGCGAAATCGGTGACCACAGCGAAGCCGAAGGCGACCAGCACTGCGGCGTCGAGCCGCGACACGACCTGCCGCGCCATGCCCGTCCACAACACGGTCGGCGCACCGAGGATCAGCCACAGGCCGGCCAGTGTGGCCAGCGGGCCGGGGAGGTAGTAGGCGCCGAAGCAGGCGGTCAGCCCGGCGAGGACGACGCTCGCCAGGATCGCGGTCCTGCCGTTCGAACTCTCGGTGTTCAGAATCCCACCTGCTCGTAGACGTCTTCGATCGCCGCCACGACGCGATCCCATCGGCTGTCGGCGACCCGCGCCGCGCCCGCTGCCGCCGCGGCGGTCAGTGCGGCGCGGTCCCGGGCCAGGTTGTCGATCTCGGCGGCCAGCGCCTTCGGATCCGGCTCGACGAGGATCCCCGCGCCCTGAACCGTCTCGATGTTGCCGGGCACCGCGGTGGCCAGCACCGGCAGGCCGGCGGCCATCGCCTCCAGCACCACCAGCGCCATGCCCTCCCGATCTGAGGGCAGGACGAACAATTCGGCTTCCGCGTACTCCTTGAGCAGGTCGTCGCCGTGCTTGCGGCCGACGAACTCCACTCGGTCGCCCAGTCCGAGCCGGCCCGCCTGGGCCAGCAGTTCCTGGCGCAGGTCGCCGTCGCCGACGAGCCGCAACCGCACCGGCTCGGTGACCCGGGCCATCGCGTCGAGCAGCCGGGCGACGTTCTTCTGGACGTCGAGCCGGCCGACGAACAGCAACCGCAGCGGGTCCGCCTCCGAACCGGTCGCGGGCTTCGCGTTCGCGGCGCGCGGGGGCAGGAAGAACTCTTCGGCCACACCGTTGGGGACCACGTAGACCTTCGCCCGGTCCACGCCGTAGCGCTCGGCCAGGAAGTCGCGCTGGGACTCGGTGAGCACGATGACGCCGGCCGCGCCCCGGACGACCCGGCCGAACAGGTGCGTCTTGTAGAACGGCAGCAGCCGGCCCAACGGCCCGGAGGCGTCGACCTCCATGTGGAAGTGCAGGATGTACTTCAGGCCGCGCATGCGGGCGCTGAGCCAGACCTGCTCCGGCACGACCGCTGTCGCGCAGTGCAGGTGGACGACCGTGCCGGGCCGGATCCGCAGCAGCGAGCCGAAAATGCCGGGGGCCAGCGAGGTGTGCGCGACGGTCAGCGCCCGGTGCCGCAGGACCTTGACGCCGCCCGCCTCGACCGCCCGGTGCGGCGCGCCGCCGGCCTTGTTGTCGGTGGTGATCACGCTGACGTCGTGGCGGGCCGCGAGCCGGGTGGCGAGGATCTGGACCACTCGCTCCAGGCCGCCGAGCAACGGCGGGTAGTTCGGCGTGACCTGGACGATGCGTCGGCGCTTGCCCTCCCGGGAGCCGACGGGGGGTATGTGCTCGGGGGAGCTCTGCTCGGTCATGCCACCGCGATCTTGTAGTGGAGGGTTTCGTCGCTGCCCTTGAGGGAGACCCACACGTTCTGGGCCGCGGGGTTGACGGGCATGCTGACGACGGTGCTCATCGCCTGGCCGTCCCACGTGAGGTCGGCGGTCCGGCTGTCGTCGACCCGGCCCTGGGCGTCGACGGTCCAGACCCGGACGCTGTAGGCGTTCGTGCTGGTGTCGACGGCGTGCACGCTCACCGGCACGGTCAGTACGGTGCCGTCGACCTGCGGCGGCGTCGTGAAGTACAGGGCCGTGTACGGCTGGGGCAGCCGGGTGAAGGAGTCCCGCAGTTCGGAACGGACCGGCGGCAGCGCGAGCAGGACGCAGACGGCTGCGAGGCCGCCGGCGCTGATCGTGAGCCGTCGGCGGTGCCGTTCGACGAGCGCGCGGACGGACAGCGGTGGTGTCGGCCCGGCGCCGGCGTCAGGCTGCGGTTCCCTGTCAGGCTGCGATTCGCTGTCAGGACCGGAACCCGGGGCGGCGGGCTCCGCGGTCGGCCGAGGCAGTGTCACCCGACTCAACAGCGTCGTGTCGGCCATCGGGTCCGGCCGATCCGTCTGGTGGCCCTGCGGATTCGGGTGTCCCAGCGGATCCGAGGGCTCCCAGTCCACCCGGCCCAGCAGCATCGTGTCGGCGAACGGGTCCGGTGGCCGGAGCGGCCCGGCGGTGAAGCCAGGCTGGTCCACAGCCGGACCGGCACCCTGGGGCCCTGCGGGACCCCCGGCCCGCCGGCGGCCGGCCGGGGGCGGGGACATGCGGGATCTGGCCGAGAACAACCGGGCGAACGTGTCGCTCAGGCGGCTGTGCCGCTGCCGGTCTGGCATCCCGGGGTAGCTCCTTCTGCCTCTGACACGCTCGCCGACCTCATGGCCGGGAATCGGACGGCTTTGGCCTGCGCCTGGGCGGCGACGTCCTGGTCCTCGTAGGAGCCGCCGGACGCCGGGCCGTCGTGCCGGATCCGGTGGCCGATCAGATGGGCCAGGTTCCGGACGCCGTCGCGGACCGAGTTGAGCTTCACATCGCCGCCGCGTACCCGGTACTCGATGTGAGTCTCGGTCACCTTATAGCCCGCGAGGACCGCCGCGTTCTTGATCTCCTGGGAGAAGGCCATGCCCGGGGAGCGGACGTCGATCCCGGCCCAGACATCCCGGTGGAAGATCCACATTCCGGACTGCGAGTCGCGGATGCCGTGCCGGAAGATGAGCCGGCTGACGAAGCTCAGGGCGTGGTTGGCCCAGAAGTGGGAGTGCTTCATCGCACCCCGGTTCGCCGAGTGCAGGCGGTCGGTGGTCAGGAAGTCCGCACCGGAGCTCTCCAGCTCGGCCAGCAGCTCTGGCAGGTGGTCGAACGGGTAGGTGCGGTCGGCGTCGCCGGAGGCGATCACCTCGCCCTCGGCGGCGGCGAAGCCGGCCTTGTAGGCGTTGCCGTAACCCTTCTCGGGCTGGAACACGACCCGCGCGCCGGCGGCCCGCGCCAGCTCCCCGGTGCCGTCACTGCAGTTGTTGTCCACCACGACTATCTCAGTCGACCAACCCAAATCAGACAACTGCGAAACTGGTATCGAGGCTATTACGTCTTCTATGTTCTCGGCCTCGTTATACGCCGGTATCACGACCGACAGCGATCGCATTCGTGCTCCCCCCAAGGGATGGGTCTGGCTGCGGCGCCTTCAGCCCTGGGGCACCGCTATCGGCTAGTGGCGGAAGGTATACGTCGAGCTACGCGTGGTGCAAGTACTCAGGGGGCACCAGATCGCAAGGGCTTCCGCGCCGGATCACGAGCGGTAGAACTTGCCCGGGGCACCGTGCCGTCGGTGGCGTGCGGCGTCGAAATCATAGGGCATGCCGCCCTGAAATCCGGCGATGAAGCCGATACGTGTAGAGCATTTTAAGAATATGTTTGGATGTGTGCGCTTGGCCGACGTAGATCCTCGGCAGGGCCTGCGGTCCCAGCGACAGCCGGGAGATGATGGCGCAGGCGTAGTCGTAGCCGGCCTCGGCGACCGCCGAGCGGGCCGCGGCGTCCATGGATCCGTAGGCGTAGCAATAGCCGCTCAACGGCTTGCCGATGATGTCCGACAGTTTCTTGCGGCTGTCGGCGACCTCCGCACGGACCACCGCGGGGTCCGCGTCGGCCAGTGCCACATGCATCGTGCCGTGCGACCCGACCTCGAACCCGGCGTCGGCCCAACGCCGGATCCCCGCCTCGTCCACCAGCGGCCACGGGGTGCCCTCGTCCCATTCGTTCGCCCCGCCGATGCGTCCGGCCAGGACATAGGACGTCGCGGAGAAGCCAAAGCGCTGAAGGATCGGCAGCGCGTTCTCGACGACGTCGGTGTACCCGTCGTCGAAGGTCAGCCCGATCAGCCCCCGCGCCGACCCGGCGGCCCGCGCGGCGAGCAGTTCGGCGACGGAGACCCCGCGGAGACCGCGCCGGCTCAGCGTCGCCATCTGCTCCTCGAACCGCTCCGGCGTGACGGCCAGGTTGTTCGGGTCGTGCGGACGGCGGCCCACCGAGTGGTACATCATGATCAACGGCAGGTGCGGCATGCGCCGACCTGCCGCCACCGGATCGTGGGAGAGGGCTTCGGTCATTGAGTTTCCGACACCAATGCAAGTCGAGACGGCCGGGCTGCCAGTGTGCAGCATATGCCTAGGCCGTGCCACCTGATCCGATGGGTCCGGGTCTGCCCCGGGACGGACCGGCCGGTGTCGGCGTGACCGCATACAAGATCATCGCCGATGGGCGGGGGCCGGCGAGGCGATCAAGAACGCTGATCCGCATCGGGCGGTGGCCGGGTATTCGAGATGAAGTGGAACAACGGGTTAACAATATTTTCTTATCGCAACGGGGTAATTGAGGATTCTTACTGAAGTCGCCGCCGTTTACAAGGGCAGAGTATAGGGCGTGCGACGGACGCAGGGCTTTGAGACTCAGGCTGTGATGGCTCCCTGAGTCGGCCGCGGCAATGGCGAGTCGATTGCTGTAGCGGTTGAGTCCTGCCCGCCCAGCTGTGACGGAGCATGAGGGGGGTCGGTCCGCCGACCCGCTCGCCGTCGCGTCGCAAGCCAAGGCCGGGACTTGAGCATCGACTGCTTGTCTCAGGACTCTGTAATAGTGCGCAGCCCCGCGAACACCACGTTCAGCCCGAAGGCGAACCCGCGATCGGCATCGGCCCGCTGCTGATCGGCCTTGTGCGCCTGTTCCTCGATCGTGTAGCCGTTGAGATAGCTGGTCAGCACGTCCGCGGCGTCCTCGGCGGTCGCCCGGTCCATCCCCGCTCCCGCGAGTAGGCCGCGCAGTCGTTCGATGTAGGCCAGTGCGTTCGGGCCGGGTGCGTCCATCTCGACGATGATCCGGGCGCCGTCGGTGTGCGCGAGCATCGCGTTTCGCAGGGCGTGGATCATCGCGGCGGCTTGCTGCGGCCAGTCGCCGTCTGGAATCGGTGTCGCGGAGGCCTCGGCGACGATCTGCTCCGCCACCGCGTCGAGCAGGGCCTGGCGGCTCGGATAGTGCCAGTACAGCGCGCCGACTCGGACGTCGAGGCGGGTGGCGAGCTTGCGGGTGGAGAACGCGTCGAGGCCGGCCTCGTCCAGGAGTGTGATCGCGGCGTCCAACACCGCCGCCGGAGTTAACCGCATGGGCAGATCATGCCACGGGGTTGCGGATTGAACACTGTTCAAGTTAACTTGAGCAGTGTTCAAGTGAGCTCCTCGGGAGGTATGTGATGCGAGTTTCAGTCATCGGCGCGGGCCTGGGCGGTCTGTGCCTGGCGCAGGGTCTGCGCGGTGCCGGCATCGACGTCGACGTGTACGAGCGGGATCCGGCGATCACCGCGCGCTTTCAGGGCTACCGGCTGGTGCTGAACCCGGCGGGCTTCGAGGCGCTGCGCGGCTGCCTGCCGGAGCGCTGGCATCCGCTGCTGGACGCGATCGTCGACGACACCCGCGTCGAGCGGCTGGTCCTGGACCCGCAGCTGACGAAGATCGGTGAGCTCGGTCCGCCGCGGTCCGGACTCGTCGTCGACCGGCACGTGCTCCGGCACCTGCTGCTCACCGGCCTGGACGTGCACACCGGCGCCGCGTTCACCGGCTACGACGTCCTGAACGACGGCTCGAACGGCCAGGACATCAGGGTCCGGGCCCACTTCGCGCAGGCCGCCCCGGCCGTCGCCGATCTGCTCGTCGGCGCGGACGGGGTCAACTCCGCCGTCCGCGCGGTGCTGGCGCCGCAGACGGTCCCGACCGACACCGGAGTCCGGTTCGTCATCGGGCGCACCCCGATGACCGAGCGTTTCGAGGGACTGTCCCGGGCCTTCGGCGCGAAGATCGTCGGCGACGGAGTGAGCCTGCTGCTCGGCGCCATGCGCTTCCGCATCCCGCCGAAGCAGGCGGCCGAAGAGCTGGCACCCGAGGTGACTCTGCCCGACACCGGCGACTACGTGCGCTGGGCCATGATCCTGCCGCCGGACGGCACGCTCGGCGAGCAGACCCCGCAGCAGGCCGTCCTGTCCCGGATCGAAGGCTGGCACCCGGATCTCCAGGCGCTCATCGAGCAGGCCGACCCGGATAACAGCACCCTGCTGTCCATCCGCGTCGTCGAACCGCGCGAACGCTGGGCACCCGGCCCGGTCACGCTCCTGGGCGACGCCATCCACGCCACCTCCCCGACCGGAGGCAACGGTGCGAACACCGCTCTGCGTGACGCCGATGTGCTGCGTCGATCCCTGATCCAGGCCGGCGGGGGCGGTCGAAGCCTGCTCGACGCGGTCGGCGACTACGAGCGGCAGGTGCTGGAGTACGGCGCCGAAGCCGTACGGCAGAGTCTTGAAGCGCTACCGGCTTATGTCGCGAAGCCGTAGTCGTAGCTGTGGCCGTAGCCGTAGGCGGTCGAGCGTCGCAATACTCGGCTGCGCGATCGCGCGATCGCTCGATCGCTCAACCACTCAATCGCGCACCTTCAACACCGCCTTCCCGCGGAAGCCCCGGGCGGCCATCCGCTCGAACACCTCAGGGGTGCGCTCCCAGTCCAGGACCAGCCCGATGTGCGGGGTCAGGCGGCCGTCGGCGACCAGGCGGGCCAGGATCGCCAGGTCCTCGCCCTTGGTCTCCTCGGGGTGGGGGCTGATGAAGCCGACGATGTGCGCGTTCCAGCCCTGCGTGTAGAAGTCGGCCAGGCTGATCTCGGTGGTGCGCCGTCCCGGGTTGCCGTACCAGGCCACGTGGCCGCCGGGGACCACGTGCCGCACCGCCGCGGCCAGGACGTCGCCCCCGACCCCTTCCAGCACCAGGTGGAACGGCCCGAGGGAGGCCTCGTCCAGCGACGTCACCACCCGGTGCGCACCCAGCGCCCGCGCGTCCTCGACCCGCTCCGGGTCGCTGACCAGGGCGGTCACCGTCGCGCCGGCCGCCAGCGCCAGCTGGACCGCGAACTGTCCGACGCCGCCGGTGGCGCCGGTGACCAGGACCTGGCGGCCCAGAACCGCGCCGCCGACGCGCAGCGCCCGCAGCACCACCCCGGCGGCGTCCTGGCCGGGGCGCCAGCCGTCCGGGCGGCGCGCGATCAGGGTGGCCTCGTCGTTGTTCACCGCGTAGGCGCGGACCTCCACCAGCGCCTCGTTCGGCTTCGGCGCGGGCTCGGGCAGGTCGTCGCTCAGGCGCAGCCCGGCAGGGCCCGCCGGGTCGGTGATGAATCCCCTCATGCGGCCTGATTCGATCACACTCCGGGAGCGGCCGAAGGAGAGGTCGAAGGACCGGACGAAGCAGCTGACCTCAGTTAGGGACCGTGCACTCGAAGGCGTGCAGATACGGATTGACGGGTTGCATGTCGTGGACTTGCAGTCCGGCCTCGCTCAGCCGTGCGAGCATGCTCTCCCGCGAATGCTTCGCCCCGCCGACGTTGAGCAGCAGCAACAGGTCCATGGCGGTGGTGAACCGCATCGACGGACTGTCGTCGACCAGGTTCTCGACCACCACGACCCGCGCGCCCGGCCCGGCGGCCCCGACGACGTTGCGCAGCGTCCTGCGGGTGCTGTCGTCGTCCCACTCCAGCAGGTTCTTGATGATGTAGAGGTCGGCCCGGACCGGCACCTCGGACCGGCAGTCGCCCGCCACCAGCCGGGCCCTGGACGCCAGCGCGCCGCCCTCGCGCAGCCGGGCGTCGGCGCCCGCGATCACCTGCGGCAGGTCGAGCAGCGTCCCCTGGACCTCGGGATGCTTCTCCAGCAGGTCCGCCAGGACGTGCCCCTGGCCGCCGCCGATGTCGGCGATGCTCTCGACCCCGTTGAGGACGAGGAACCCGGCGAGGTCGGCCGCCGACTGCCGGCTGGAGCGGGTCATGGCCTTGTCGAACACCTTGGCGGACTCGCCCGCGTCTTCGTGCAGGTAGGTGAAGAACTCCTTGCCGAACAGATCGGGGAAGACGCTCCGTCCGCTCCGCACGGCCTCGTCCAGCCGGGGCCACGCCTGCCACGTCCACGGCTCCGTGCACCACAGCGCGATGTGGTGCAGGCTGTTCGGCGTGTCCTTGCGCAGCTGCAGCGACATGTCGGTGTGGGTGTACCGGCCGTCATCGGTCTCGGCGAAGACGCCGTAGCTGGACAGGGCCCGCAGCAGCCGCTTCAGCGGCCCGGGCTCGACGCGGACGGCCGAGGCCAGCTCCTGGACCGTCATCGGCTCCTCGCCCAGGGCGTCGGGGACGCCCAGCGAGGCCGCGGCCCGGATCGCCGCGGCGCAGGCGGCGCCGAAGACCAGTTCCCGAAGACGCATGGCGGACTGCGGGGCGGAAGGTTGTGTGGAGGTCATCAGCGGTCACCCTCGCAATTGGCAAACGGCTTCGGTGCAGTGGCGACTCCATTCGAGCCGTTCTTCACCGATTCCGCGCCCAGGACTACCCTCTCCGGGTGGTTCCGGGCTGCTTCGCGAGCCGGCCGAGCATGTAGAGGTTCGCGGCGAGCGCGGCCGGGGGTCAATGGTCCGCTTCAGTCGGTCGATGCCCTGATGGCGCTCGGCCGCCGTCGTTCGCTTACGAACCGACAGTGATCGCCTCCAGATCGGCGGCGACGGTGACGCGGCCGGAGTACCCGCGCTGGGCCAGGTGCCAGCGTTCGAGCGGGTTGTCCGCGGGGACCAGGTGGGTGAGCACGAGGTTGCGGGCCCGCGCGGGTTCGGCGACCTCGGCGCCGACCTGCTCGATCGTGGTGTGGGCGCCCAGCAGGTGCGCGCGCAGCGGGCCGGCCTGCGCCGGTGGGAGCGCGCCGGTGACGCGGTCGACGAACTCTGGGTCGATCACCTCGTGCACCAGGTAGTCGGTGTCGCGGGCGAGGTCGATCAGGTTCGCGCTGACCGTGGTGTCGCCGGAGACGACGACGGAGCCGTCCGGGGTGTCGAAGCGGTAGGCGAAGGCCGGCGCGGTGGGGTGGTGGTCGACGAGCGTGGCGGTGACCGTCACGTCGCCGTTCCGCCACACGGGGATCGGCGCGCTCAGCCGTGGCGGGGTCCCGCCGGGATCGGGTGTCCAGATCCCGGAGAGATCGATGTCCTGGATCTGGAACAGGCCGCCGGGATCCGGTGCCGAGCCGTCCCGGGCTCTGTCGTTCAGATCCGCTGCGAAGGCTTGCCGCAGGTACGTCGTCATCGCCGTGGTGCCGGGTGTGGGATCAGCGGGATCGACGACGGGCGGCGCGGTCCGGCCGGGCGGGAACACGCGGGGAAGGCTCTGCCGCGGACCCGGCCCCCAGACCTGGATCGGGGGCGCGGCGCGGCCGATCGAATTCGAGCCGGCGGTCCAGTAGAGCCCGGGCCAGTCGGCGATGTGGTCGCTGTGCAGATGCGTGAAGAAGATCCCGCAGACGGTGCCGAGCGTATTGCCCGCCGAGGTCAGCTCGGGGTTGATCCCGCTTTGCACGAGCCGGTGGTAGGCGCCCAGTCCCAGGTCGACCAGGTACACCTGGTCCTGGTACACGATCGCGGTCGACGTTCCGGCTCGCGCGGGGTTCATGATCGTCGGCCCGCCGGCGGTTCCCAGCGGGATGATCCGGGTCCTGCCATGCGTCCGGGGCGCGGCTTCCTGGTGCGGTTTGCTGTCGGCCGAGGCTGTGCCGGACGTGAGGACCGATGCCGCTGTCGTGCCGCCGAGTATCTGTAGGAACCGGCGGCGGTCTGTGCCGATCGTTTCTGCGCCGTTCATGAACTCACCCATCGCGGCGCGCTCCGCTGACCTTTGAGGACGGCAGCCGTCCCGCCATGGAGGTTCCGGCGAGCGTGTCGCCGTCGATCCGCACGGAGAAGGCCAGGTTCAGCCGCATGGGCTTGGTGATGGCCTGCTTCCAGGTGAGCCGGTCGCCGTCGAGGACGATGTCGTCGAGCCGGACTTCCTCGCCGGCTCCGCGGGCGATGCCGGTCAGCAAACCGTTCTCGCGGCGGAATTCCACCACGGCCTTGATCTTGCCGACGGGGGTCGAGATGGACAGGTCCCAGGTGCCTTCTGCGGACATTGTTTGGCTTCCTTCTGGCGGTTCGGATCGGGTCACAGGGCGGCGGGGTGCGGGCCGGTGTCGCGCCAGACGACGCCGCGGCGCTCGTGGGCGAACAGTTCCTCGACGGCGTGCGCGATCCGCGGGCCGACCTCGCGTTCCAGCAGGTACAGGCCCAAGTCCAGGCCCGAGGTGACGCCGGCGCCGGTGACCAGGTCGCCGTCGTCGACGACGCGGGCCGGCACGGCGTGCGCGCCGGTCGCGTCGAGCATGTTCATGCCCTGATGGTGGGTGGTGGCGTGGCGGCCCTCCAGCAGGCCGGCCATGGCCAGGATCAGCGAGCCGCCGCATACGCAGGCCATCACGACCTCGGGGTTGTCCATCGCGGCCGTCAGCAGCGCGGGCAGTCCGGTGGTCAGGGTGCGGCCGAGCAGCACCGGGATGAACTCGTCCGGCCGCCATTCGCCGACGGCGCCCGCGTCCTGGTCGGGGACCTCTCCGGGCTCGCCGACGCGGCCGGAGGCGCCGGGGACCAGGACCAGGCCGGGGCGGGCCGGGTCGAGGGTGCCGGTGGCGCGCAGCGGCAGGCCGCCGGTGCCGCTGACCACCTCGCGCGGGCCTTCGGCGGTGACCAGTTCGACGGTCACCGCGCCGCCGGAGGCCATGCCTCCGGCGTACAGGACCTCGAACGGGGCGATGACGTCGAGCGGGTCGAACCCGTCGAACAAGATGATTTGAGCGTGCATCGAGAGCGTCCTTCAGGAGCTTGACAAAGCGGCGTTTCGCCGGACGTTCTCGACCGTAGTCAGGGCGGGGTATGTCGCCCCAGTGGCATTTTCGACAAGCTTCGACGGGATAATGACAGCCGTCGATCAAGGCCGCGTCAGCTCGGGCGCAGCCGCTCACCCGAGTCGGTCGATCTCGCTCCTGACGTCTGCGGCCCGCACGTGTTTGCGCGACTGGAAGATCGCGAATGACTGCTCCCACACCTGGAGCGCCTGCTGACGGTCGCCCGTCAGGCGGAGCGCGTCTCCGAGGTTGTACAGGACTTCCGCCCGGAGCAGTGGTCGGTCGTGGAGCTCCGTCAGGGCGAGGGCCTCGCGGTAGGTGGCTATGGCTCGGTCGTACTGGCCGACTCGGGAGTAGGCGTAGGCCAGGCTGTCCAGGGTGCCGGATTGGCCCCAGGAGTCACCTGCCTCGTCGAACAGGATCTTCGCCCGGGTGCAGGGCTCGATGGCGGCCGCCGGCTCCCCGAGGTGGGCCAGGCTCCAGCCGATGAGGTTCAGCGCCTGGGCCAGGTTCGCCTTCGCCAGGCTGTTGGCCGGGATCAGGGACAGTGCCTCACGCACCAGCTTCAGGCAGGCGGCGTAGTCCTTGCGGTACGAATGCGTGCTCGCGACATCGATGGAGGCGCGCACGGCCATTTCCACGTCGCCGATGGCGTGGAAGATCTCGATGGCCCGCTCGTAGTCGACGGCGGAGGTGTCGAATTCGCGCAGGAGCTTGTAGGCCATGCCTCGCGCTCGCAAAGAGAACCCCTGCGCGGAGAGATCCCCGAGTGTCTGGGCCGCGGACAGCGCGACGGACTGCACTTCGACGAGCTCGCGAGGGCGGCCGGCGTTGATGCAGCTCCCCACGACCGACCAGGCGAGTTGCCACGCCCCGACCGGTCGGCTCGTGACGGCTTGGGTGATCAGAGCCCGAAGGGCCGTGAACTCCTCGTCGAACCAGCGCTGTGCGGCACGCGCGTCGGCGAACTCGTCGACCACGTCCGGTGGGGCGTCCAGCGGCAGCACGAGCGGGTCGCGCGACGGGTACTGGACCATCGCCGCCGAGCACGCGGTGTGAATGTAGTAGTCGAGCAGGCGGTCCGACGCCTGCGTCCGTGTCGGTGCGTCGAGCGACTCGCACAGCTCCAGGACGTAGCGGCGCAGCAGGTCGTGCATTTCGTACCGACCGAAGCTGCGCTGCCGCAGCAGGTGTTCGTCGTGGAGGAGTTCCAGCGCGTCGCGGGCGTCGCTGATCGGTATGCCGGCCAGGGCGGCTGCGGCTTGCACGGTGTAGTCCGGCCCGGGATGCAGGCCCAGCAGGCGGAAGACCGTCTGGGCCGAGGGCGGCAATCCGTCGAACGACATCGCGAGGACTCGGCGGACGTTGGTCGCGCCGACGGTGAGTGCGGGCAGTCCGGTGCCCAGACGCTCGGCCAGATCGGCCAGGCTCCACGTCGGCCGCGATCGCAGTCGCGTCGCCGCGAGGGCGACCGCCAGCGGCAGCGCGCCGCATCGCGCGACGATCTGTTCGGCCGCCTCCGGCTCGGCCCGGACCCTCTCGGCCCCGGCGATCGTCGCCAACAGCGCGACGGCGTCGCGGACCGGCAGCACGTCCAGGTGCAGTACCACCGCGTCCGGCAGGGCGGCCAGGCTCCGGCGGCTGGTGATCAGCACGACGCACCCGGGCGAGGACGGAATCAGATCCCGCACCTGCTGCTCGTCGGCGGCGTTGTCCAGCACGACGATCGCGCGCCGCCCGTGCAGCCGGTCGCGGAACATCGCGGCTCGCTCGTCCACCGTCTGCGGAATCTGCTGCCCCGGCACCTGCAACTGCCGCAGGAACGCCGCGAGCACCTCGGCCGGGTCGGCCGGCGGGTGCTCGGGATCGAATCCACGCAGGTTCACGTACAGCTGCGCGTCGGGAAAACGGCCGGCCCGGACCAGGCGGTGCGCGAGGTGGACGGCCAGCTGCGTCTTGCCGACCCCGCCCATGCCCTCGATCGCCGAGATCACGACGGTCGGCGCCGAGCCCGGGGCGTTCCGGACCGCGGCACCGAGACGGTCCAGCTCGGCAGTCCGACCGGTGAACGTCGCGAGGTCGGCGGGCAGCTGCCGGAGCACCCCGGACGGGCCGCCGCTCTTGGCCTCCGCGTGGACCCGGACACACGCCCGCCGCCATCGGCCGACCTCGGGCTCGCCGACGTCGAGCGCTCGGACGATCGCGACCACCAGATCCAGGTTGAGACGCCGCCGCCGGCTCTGGAAGACGTCGGCGATCGTGGACTTCGACAGGTTCTGCGGCGGGCGCAGCAACGGGCCGGTCCTCCTGGCCAACTCGCGGTACGAAGGCGCCCCCGCCCAGGTGACCAGTTCCCCCAACAGCCTGGTGAACTCGGCCAGATCACAGGCCTTACCCGGATCCGGACGTCCTTCGTCCACGCGCCGCCCCCCGTTCTGCCCGATAAGTAAGGACTCTGGTTCAACGTGGCCGGACTCGGCCGGGTTCCTGGAAGCCGCGGGGTCGTCACGCGAGGCTCTGAGCTGTACGGCAAATGATCCACACGGCGCCGCCGCCACCGCGAGTGCCAGCTCCGGTCCGGGCGGACCGGTCGGCGCGTTCGGCAGTGGCGCGTCCTGCTCCAGCTCGGACAGGCTGCTCTCCGGTGCCAGCCAGTCCTGGTTCTCGACGACGTAGACCTGGCGGATTCCCGATCGATGCGGTGATCCGATGAGCCGTCCGAGCCATCGGGAAAACGGCTGGTCGATACGATTTTCACCTAAATGCCGAGATTCGTCACCCGGTGTGGGGGTAGCGCCCAAGGTGTTGACACCTGACGGAAGGAGGCGGGCTGGTGGCTGCCCTGCACGAGGTCGACACCGACGACGCGGATGCCATTGAGGACTGCTACAGCACGGCGCTGGCCAGTCGCGACCTTCCCAAGAAGCGGATGCCGGAGCACCCGTCGCCGGCGAACTCAGTGCGCGACCTCATCCTGGACGAGCTCGCCCTCGACGGGAACGCGTCGCAGAACCTGGCGACCTTCTGTTCGACGTTCCTGGACCACGAGGCGCACGAGCTGATGGCCGTGTGCATCGACAAGAACATGGTCGACAAGGACGAGTACCCGCAGACCGCGGAGATCGAGAACCGGTGCGTGCACATCCTCGCCGACCTGTGGAACGCGCCGCCCGGACCGACCACCGGCACCTCGACGACCGGGTCCTCCGAGGCCGCGATGCTCGCCGGGCTCGCGCTGAAGTGGCGCTGGCGCGCGGCGCGCAAGGCCGCCGGCAAACCCGCGGACCGGCCGAACCTGGTGTGCGGGCCGGTGCAGGTGTGCTGGGAGAAGTTCGCGCGGTACTTCGACGTCGAGCTGCGCCAGATCCCAGTCCTGCCCGACGCCACCGGGCTGCGGCCGGAGCAGCTGCGCGCGGCGGTCGACGAGAACACGATCGGCGTCGTGGGCATCCTCGGGGTGACCTACACCTGCGACTACGAGCCGATCAAGGAGCTCGCCGCCGAGCTCGACGCGATCCAGAAGGACACCGGCCTGGACATCCCGCTGCACGTGGACGCGGCCAGCGGGGGGTTCGTCGCGCCGTTCCTGCAGCCGGACCTGTGGTGGGACTTCCGGGTCCCGCGCGTGGCCTCGATCAACGCCTCGGGCCACAAGTACGGCATGGCGCCGCTGGGCGTGGGCTGGGTGGTGTGGCGCTCCCCGGAGCTGCTGCCGGAGGACCTGGTGTTCCGGGTGAGCTACCTCGGCGGGAACATGCCCACGCTGGCGCTGAACTTCTCCCGGCCCGGCGGCCAGGTCATCGCGCAGTACTTCAACTTCCTGCGCTACGGCCGGGAGGGCTTCACGAAGATCTACGAGATCGCCTCGGAGGCCGGGCAGGCCTTGGGGCGCCGGGTCGCGCAGATGGGCCCGTTCGAGCTCGTGTACGACGGCAAGGACGCCCTGCCGGCGGTGAGCTGGAAGCTGAAGGACCCGGACAACGCCGGCTTCACGCTCTACGACCTGACCGACCGGCTGCGCACGCGGGGCTGGCAGGTCCCGGCGTACCCGCTGCCGGCGGACCGCCAGGAGACCGTGATCCAGCGCGTCCTCGTCCGGCACGGGATCGGCCACGACAAGCTGGCGCTTCTCGCCGACGACATCGAGCGCGAGGTCAAGCGGCTCCAGGAGGCGGATCAGCAGGGGACGTCGGTGGCGCCGCAGGAGACCGGGTTCCATCACTGAGACTGCGACCGTGACGCGCCCTCGGTGTCGTTCCGCTCCACCAGGAGCAGGACGGCGCCGAGGAGGAACAGCACCGCGCCGATCAGCGTCCCGAGGTTGGCGACCGGGGAGCTGAGCAGGTCGGCCGTCCCGGGCTGCACGAACGCGGCGGCCGCCGACACGCCGAAGGCGACCGAGCCGGCCAGGTTCGCCAGCGTGATCCACCACGCGACCGACCGGGGCCGCCACGCGAACCATCCGTGGCAGGCCTCGTACCAGGCCAGCGTGCTGGCCACGAGGAAGCAGACCGAGCCCACCGCGTCCGGCCGCCAGACGTGGCGCCGGTACAGGTCCGAGCCGATGGTCGCGCCGACGGCCAGCCCGGTGCTGACGTTGAACGCCAGCGTCCCGACCGACTGCCAGGCCGTGGCCTGCCAGTCGACGCGGCCCGGCAGCCAGACCAGGACGCGGCGCCCGTGGCGCGGGCCGGCCGGGGCCGCGTCGACCGCTTCCCGGTACTGCAGGAAGCCGGCCGAGGTGAAGAAGACCGACCCGGCGAAGAACGTCAGCCCGTCGGCCCGCAGGCCCACCGCGTTCGCGTAGGCGGGCAGGACGCCGAGGGCGAACAGCGCCGACCCGATCGCGAACAGGACGCCGATCCACCAGCTCCGGTCGCGCGGGGCCCACCAGGTCTCACGGCCGGCCGGGGCCGGCCTCTGGTGTTTGCGGCGCCAGCGGGAGTCCCGTTTCGGGCGGCCTTTCTCCGCGTCGGTGTTCATCATCATGAATCACACCTTTTATTCAGGCCGATCGCACGCCGGCGGCCATTCGGTCGACGCCGCGTTCACCTGGTCGGAGCAATGAGGCCCTTCTGGTGGTTTGTCCGTCCGGCGAAGTGTGAACACGATCATCATGCTCTGGGAGGCGATCCCATCGGCGGTGGCCGCCGCGTTCTCGCCGTCGACGCTGCTGATCGTCGCCGGTCTACTGGGCATGAAGCATCCGCTGCGCAACGCCGTGATCTTCCTGATCACGGCGGCCGCGGTCACCCTCGCTGTCGGCTTCGCCGTGGTGGAGGTGTTGACGAACACCAGCGTGGACGACAGCAGCAAGCACCCCACGGTGCCGCCGGCCATCGACCTGGTCATCGGACTGGTCATCCTCGCGTTCGGGCTGTACGTGGCCCGCCGCAAGCCCCGCGCGAAGAAGGACAAGAAGAAGCCCGAGGAGCGCGAGATGCGGCTTCTCGTGGTCGTCGGGCTGGGCATGGTGCTGGGATCGCCGTCCCCGCTGTATCTGGCCTCTTTGCACTCGGTCGCCAAGGGCAACCCCGGCGCGGCCGCCGTGGTGTTCGACGTGATCCTGCTCGCGGTGATCGTGCTGTTGATGGCCTGGCTGCCGATCGTGTACTACGCGATCGCCCCGGAGCGTGCCGCCGCGGCCCTGCGGGCGGTCAACGAGTGGCTCGCGCGGCACGGTCGGGTGATCGGCTTGAGCGCGGCCGCGATCGTGGGCACGTACTTCGTCATCCACGGGATCGTCGGACTGGCGTAGCGTCCAATGCCCGCATTCGGACACTAACATGCGCTTATGACCGATTCGGCCGCCTCGGCGCCAGCGCCCTCCCCGGATCCAGCCGCCATGCTGAAGTCCCGCGCCTACGTGGCGCTGCTGGTGCTGGCCGCCGCCGTCGGGGTCGTGGTGTCCACCGTGGCCTACTTCTACCTCAAGGCGGTCTCCTCGGCCCAGACCGCCGTCTTCACGGATCTGCCCGAGGACCTGGGGTGGTCCAAGGCCCCGGTGTGGTGGCCGCTGGTCCCGCTCTTCGTCGCCGGCGTGGTCGTCGCGTGCAGCATCAGGTTCCTGCCGGGGACCTCCGGCCACAAGCCCGCCGAGGGGTTCAAGGCCTCCGGTGGGGTCCAGCCGTCCGACCTCGCCGGCATCGTCCTGGCCTCGTTCGCCACCCTCGCGCTCGGCGCGGTGCTCGGCCCGGAGGCGCCGTTGATCGCCATCGGCGGCGGGCTCGGCGGCTTGTCGGTGCGTCTGCTCAAGCGGGACGCCCCGGCCAGCGCGATCGCCGCCATCTCCGCTGCCGGGGCCTTCGCCGCGATCGCCACCCTGCTGGGGTCGCCGGTCATCGGCGCGTTCCTGCTCATGGAGACGGCCGGGCTCGGCGGCCCCATGCTGGGCGTGGTCCTGGTGCCGGGCCTGCTCGCGGCCGGCGTCGGCGCGCTGATCTTCGTGGGACTGGACGACTGGACCGGGTACGGCACGTTCAGCCTGAGCATCCCCGGCGCCCCCGCCTTCACCACGCCCACCGGCTACGAGCTGCTGTGGGCGCTGGTCATCGGCCTGGCGGCCGCGCTGGCCGGCACCATCGTCCGCCACGCCGCCCTGTGGCTGCAACCGCAGGTCGAGCGGCGCATGATCACTCTCATGCCGCTGGTCGGCCTGGCCGTGGCCGGCTGCGCGATCGCCTTCGCCGAGAGCACCGGCCGCGGTACCTCCGAAGTGCTGTTCTCCGGTCAGACGGCCCTGCCCGCGCTGATCCACGACGCGGCCGGCTGGACGGCCGGTGCGCTGGTGCTGCTGGTGCTGTTCAAGGCGGCGGCCTATGCCCTCTCGCTCAGCTGCTTCCGCGGCGGCCCGATCTTCCCGAGCCTGTTCATCGGTGCCGCCGGCGGGATCGCGCTGTCCCATCTGCCCGGCCTGCCGATGGTCGCCGGCGCGGCCATGGGCATCGGTGCCTTGGCGGTGGCGATGCTCGGGCTGCCGATGACGTCGGTCCTGTTGCCGGCCCTGCTGTTCCCCTCCGATGCCTTGGCGCTGACCCCGCTGGTGATCGTCGCAGTGGTGGTCTCGTACGTGCTCAGCGCGAGGATCGGTCCGAAGCCGGTCGCCGAGCCGGACGCTGTCAGGACGCGGGAAGAGTGAGCGCCTACGCTGGTGTTGTACGAGGTGACACTTGAAAGCCCGTACTGACCAGCTAAGGAAGAGGAATAGCGATGGCCACCGAGAAGGCGATTCTCGCCGGAGGCTGCTTCTGGGGTATGGAGGAGCTCCTCCGCCGCGAGCCCGGCGTCGTGTCCACCCGTGTCGGCTACTCCGGCGGAGACACGCCGAACGCCACCTACCGTAACCACGGTGACCACGCGGAGTCGATCGAGATCGTCTACGACCCGGAGCAGACCGACTACCGGGCCCTGCTGGAGTTCTTCTTCCAGATCCACGACCCGTCGACGGTGGACCGCCAGGGCAACGACCTGGGGCGCAGCTACCGGTCCGCGATCTTCTACCTGAACGACGAGCAGAAGCGCGTGGCCGAGGACACGATCGCGGACGTCGACGCCTCCGGCCTGTGGCCGGGCAAGGTCGTCACCGAGGTCACCCCGGCGGGCGACTTCTGGGAGGCCGAGCCGGAGCACCAGGACTACCTGCAGAAGTACCCGAACGGGTACACCTGCCACTACCCGCGTCCGAACTGGAAGCTGCCGCGGCGGGCCGCTCAGTAGGACTGCTTTTCCGCGAAAGGGTCGGCGACGGACTACCGTCGCCGGCCCTTCTTTTTGCGTCATCGCGCACCGGAGACTGCCTACTCGGCGTCCTCGGTGCGCACGTGGGGCGTTCCCGGCTCAAGGAGACTGATCGTCGCCGACCCCCATAAGAAGGAGGGACAGTGCCTGCCTACCGATCCCCCGGAATATACGTCGAGGAAGTCTCTTCCGGCTCCAGGCCCATCGAGGGTGTGGGCACCGCGGTGTGCGCGTTCGTCGGATTCACCGAGCGCGGCGTGCCCGACCAGCCGACCCTCGTCACGAACTGGACGCAGTACACGAAGGCCTTCGGCGGGTTCGTCGACGGCGGATACCTTCCGCAGGCGGTCTACGGGTACTTCCTCAACGGCGGCGGGGCGGCGTACGTGGTCCGCGTCGGCTCCGGCAGCGAGGGGCCCGCCGGGGACGACGCGGCGGCGTCGGCGGCGGTGCGGCCCGAAGCCGAAGCGTCGCCGGCTGGACAGGGCGTGCTGCCCGCGGTCGGAGACGGCACCCGGCCGGCGCTGCGCGCACGGCCCCTGGCCGCCGAAGGATCGGGCGGCGCTCTGGCCGTCGAGGTCTCCGACGCCAGTGAACCCGGCGAGGACTTGTTCAAACTGGTCGTCCTGCTGGACGGCCGCGAGGCGGAGGTCTTCGACAACCTCTCGGCGCGGCGGGGCGCACGCAACGCCGCCACGGTCGTGAAGGAGTCCTCGAAGCTCATCGCACTCGAAGAAATCAAGGGCGGGGCGGCACTGGTGCCGGCCAAGGGCGTCCGGGTCGCGCTGACCCCCACGGCAGCGCCGGCCCCGGCTGTGCCCGACGGCACCGTGCCGGCCCTTATCTCCCCGAGCGACTACGTCGGGAACACGGCCGACCGCACCGGCTTCGCCGGTCTGGAGGCGGTCGAGAACGTGACCATGCTCTGCGTCCCCGACCTCATGTCCGCCTACCAGCGCGGCACCGTCGACCTCGAAGGCGTCAAAGCCGTCCAACTGGCCATGATCGCGCACTGCGAGCTGATGGCGGACCGGGTGGCGATCCTCGACGCGCCGCCCGGACTCGGCGCCCAGCAGGTCCGGGACTGGCGGGTGGACGTCGCCGGATACGACTCCAAGTACGCGACGGTGTACTGGCCCTGGATCAAGGTGATGGACCCGCTCAAGGGGCGTCCGGTGTTCGTCCCGCCCAGCGGCCACGTCGCCGGGGTGTGGGCCCGCAGCGACGAGACCCGCGGCGTGCACAAGGCCCCGGCGAACGAGGTGGTGCGCGGCGTCGTCGACCTGGAGACGAACATCACCCGGGGCGAGCACGACCAGCTCAACCCGATCGCGGTCAACTGCATCCGGTCCTTCCCCGGCCAGGGGATCCGGATCTGGGGCGCGCGGACGCTCTCCAGCGATGCCGAGTGGCGCTATCTGAACGTGCGCCGGCTGTTCAACTTCGTGGAGAAGTCCATCCTCGACGGCACCAACTGGGTGGTGTTCGAACCCAACGACCGGTTCCTGTGGGGAGCGGTGCGCCGCACGGTCACGATGTTCCTGCGCCGGGTCTGGCGCAGCGGGGCGTTGTTCGGCCGCACGCCGGAGGAGGCGTTCTTCGTCAAATGCGACGAGGAGAACAACCCCCCGGAGAACCGGGACGCCGGGATCCTCACCGTCGACATCGGGATCGCGCCGGTCAAGCCCGCGGAGTTCATCGTCTTCCGGGTGTCGCAGTACTCGCAGGGCGCGGCTCTGGAGGAGTGAAGCCATGTCGAGTCCCAGCTACTCCACCGTCGCCTCCGCCCCGATCTTCGTGGTCTCCGGGAACATCCCCGGCAGCAGCCAGCTGCAGAAGCTCGCGTTCCAGGAGCTGGCCGGCATCGAGAGCGGCATCAACATCGAGCAGTACATCTCGGTGGACAACGGATACATCAACCACACCAAGCAGTTCGGGGTGACCACACCGCCGACGGTGACGCTCAAGCGCGGCCTGGACAACAGCGCCGTGCTCTGGAACTGGCACCAGATGGCGCTGCAGGGCAACCCGGCGGCGCGCGCCGACCACCTGAACCTGCAGATCTTCGGCGGCGGGCTGCCCAGCATCAACGGCCAGGCGCCGTTCGCGAGCTACACGCTGGTGCACGCCTGGTGCGCGAAGATCAGCATCTCCTCGGCCAAGGCCGGGGAGGGCATCGTCACCGAGGACGTGACGATCGCCTGCGACCTGATCACGCTGGACTCGGAATGACGGCGCGGACCGACCTATCGGAACTGACGTAACGGACAGGGGTGAGGAGCCAGATGACCGTTGGCGGCGGCAACCCGACGGTGCTGAGCGCGTCGACCTTCGTGATCCAGGTGGACGGGATCCAGGTCGCCACGTTCAGCGAACTGAACGGGATCAGCACCGAGGTGGAGGCGGTGGAGTACATCGCCACCGGCCCGGAGGGGATCTTGCACACGAAGCAGTACGGCAAGACCCGCCCGCCCTCGGTGACGCTCAAACGCGGGCTCGACACGCAGACGTACATGTGGTCCTGGCACCAGGCGGTGCTCCAGGGCGACCCCGGCGCGCGCAAGACCTGCTCGCTGCAACTGTTCTCGGCGTCCTCCTCGCCGAAGTCGGGCCAGCCGATCATCACGTACCTGCTGGAGAACGCCTGGCCCTCGCGGCTGGAGATCGGCGGACTGATGGCCGGCGCGAGCGAAGTGGTGTTCGAGACCGTGACGCTGAACTGCGACCAGATCCTGATGCAGCCCGGCGCATGAGCGGGGGAGAGAGCATGCTGACACAGCGGCCTGGGGCCATGCGCGGGCACGCGTCCGGATCCGCACCCGCATCCGCACCCGCATCCGCGCTCGCATCCGCGCTCGCGCCCGGGCCCGCATCCGTTCCCGCCGACTCGGCCGGGATGACCACGAAGTACCCGTTCGTGCTGCCCCGCGGCTACGTGGACGAGCAGGGCAGCGTGCACCGGGAGGGCGTGATGCGCCTGGCCACGGCCCGCGACGAGATCACGAGCCAGAGCGACCCGCGGGTCCGGCAGAACCCGGCGTATCTCAGCGTCCTGCTCCTGGCCCGCACGGTGTCCGGCCTGGGCGCGTCCCAGGGCGCGGACACCCTGATGATCGAGAACCTCTTCGCCTCCGACCTCGCGTTCCTCCAGGACCTCTACCGGCGCATCAACCAGGACGGCCACACGGAGGCCGAGGTCGCCTGCCCCGAGTGCGGGCACGCCTTCGCGGTGGACATCGCCGGTGATGCCCCGGGGGAATCCTGACGTACACGGCCGACCGGCTCTGGGAGGAAGTCGTGTACCTCGCCTACTACTTGCACTGGCCGCTGCGGGACGTGCTCGACCTCGAACACCCGGACCGAGCCCGGGTGATCAGGGAGGTCGGCCGGATCCACAGCCGGATGGCGGAGGGGAGGGGAGATGCTGCGGCTGTTTAGAGGGCGCAGGCGTAGGAGTAGGAGTCGCCATGAGCGGAATGGTCAGGGTTCTGGCATGCCGCGCGCCGGGGCCGGGGCGGAGTGGCGGTCGGTGCCTCCGCTCACCTTGACGGTTCGCCGACCGGTGGTGACTGTGGCGGCGTCGATGGGCGTGATGGCGGCTGCGGTCGAGGAGCCGTTGGTGTTGGCGCCGGGGCGCGGGCGGTTCGCTGATGATGGTGGCCGGCCGGTCGGGACGGTGGTGGGGCTGGCGACGGTTCGCGGTGACAGTCGGGGGCGCGGGGGCGCGGGGGAGTTCGCTGGCCGGGAGGTGGCGACGCGGGATCGTGGCAGGGGGCAGTTGGGAGGACAGGCGGCAGGTGCCCAACGGCCTTCCGGTGCCGGGGAGCTTGCCGCTCGGGAGTCCGCTGCCCGGGATGCGGCTAGGGAATCTGCAGCGCGAGAGCTTGCCGCCCGGGGTGCCGCTCGAGAATCCGCTGGCGAGCAGCTTGCGGCACAGGCGCTCGCCGCTCGAGAGCAAGCCGCTCGGGATACGGCTAGGAAGTCTGTTGCCCGGGATGCTGCTCGGGACCTGGTTGCTCGGGAATCCGCTGGCGGGCAGCTTGCGGCTCAAGCGCCAGCCGCTCAAGCGCTTCCCGCCAAGCCCAGTGCGGCCAAACCGCGCGCCGCTCGGCCGTTCGCATCCCGGCCAAGCTCTGCTCAGCCGCTTGTGGCCCGGCCGCCCAGCCCTCAGCCACGCGCCGCTCTGGCCTCGGCTGCTGATCCGCCGGCCGCCGAGCTTCCCCCGACCCGGCGGCGTACCGTCCGAGCCGTCGCGTCGCCGGCGCCGCGTCCGAGTCTGCTCAAGGCGGTCGATGAATACGTCGGCGAACCCTTCGCAGACTCCACGCCTTACGCGTCCTCGTCATGGTTGCGTATGGTCGAAAGTTACCGTCCGCCGTGGATGTCCGGTGCCGCTGCCGATGCGATTCCCGAGGGCGTCACGTGGTCGAGCGTCGCGCCGCTGCCCCCGGCCGAAGAGCGTGCGCAGCCGGCCAAGGCGACACGGCGTGCCTCGCTTGCCGAGAGTCGACGGCTCGGCCTGGGTAGTCCCATCCGTGCTGAGGACGCTCCGGAACCGGAACCGGAACCGGAGCCGGAGCCGGAGCTGGAGTCGGCCGTCACCGCCGAGGTCGTGCCATTGCCCGAGCCGGCGCCTCAGGCTCCTGATTCCGCAGACACGCCTGCGCCAGTCCGCCTCGTCTATCGCTTCGCCGCCGGTGCCCGACCACGTTCGTCGCGCACCGTCCCGACGCCGTCGGCCAAGCCGGCGCCCGCCTCGGCGGCTGCCCGAACGCCGTCACCCAAAGCCTTGATCCATCCGCAGCCGATCGTGGTCGAGCCGGAGATGCCTCCACCGGCGCTGGCCGACGAGATCCGCCAGCAGCAGGGTGTCGACGTCTCCGACGTGCCGATCCATCGCGGCCCCGAGGCGACGGTCGCGGCCCAGGCGCTCGGCGCACGTGCGCTCGCCAGGGACGGTGAGGTGCTCCTGCCGTCCGAAGCCGGGCCGCTCGATCATCCCGTCGTGCGCGGACTGCTCGCCCACGAGCTCACCCATGCCGCTCAACAGCGCGTCCTCGGCTCGCGGCTGCCTCCCGAGGAATCGGCTGCCGGTATCGCGCTGGAAGCCGAGGCCGTGGCCGCAGAGCGTCGGGTCCGCGGGCTGAGCACGCCGCCGAGTCCGGGCTTCTCGATGCCCGCCGTGTCGTGGACGGCTCCGTGGCAGGCCCCTGCGACAGCCCATGTGCAGGTGCAGCGCCAAGTCGCCGATGTGACGACAGCCGCCGCGCCCTCGGCCCCGCCGAGCGGTCCGGCTGCGGCGCTCGGGGGCGGCGTGACGACGGCCGAGCCGCCGAATCCAGCCGCCCCGGCTCGCCCGGACGGCCCGGACCCGGAACTGACGGCGGTGCGGGACAAGCTCGCCGAGCTCGACCGCCGGCGCTCGCTGGATCTCGACGATCCCGACGACGTCGAGGAGCTGGCGGGCCAGGTGTACCGCAGGATCGAGGGCCGGCTGCGGCGCGAGCTGCTGCTGGACCGGGAGCGTGCCGGCCGGCTCGGCGAGGTCGGCCCGCTGGGCTGGGCGAGATGAACCGGCGGGCACGGGCTGGTGGGCACGAACCGGCGGGCACGAACCGGCGGCGATGGCAGGTCGATGGCAGGCGATGGCAGGCGATGGCAAGGCAACCGCAGGGCAACGGCAGGGCGGCCGATAGCAGAGATCAAGCAGAGATCGAGGCAGTGGCGTGGACGGATTCGGATCAGCGCTCAGCGGCGCCGAGGGCGCACAGACCACCCTGGAAAGCTTCGTCGGCATGGGCCACCGCTACGCGGTCCTGATCGACAACATCGCCTACCACATCGGCGACTGGGCCAAGGTGACAGGCCTTCAGGTGAGCTGGAAACGCATCGACTACCGCGTGGGCGACCAGGGCAACAAGATCTGCGTCCTGCCCGGGGCCACCGAGTACCCGGTGATCGCGCTCAGCCGCGCGGCCAGCCCGTACTCGCGGGTCGTGCAGCACTGGCTGACCCAGACCTCCAAGAGCCCGAAACCGCAGAGCGGGACGATCCAGCTCGTCGACTTCGCCGGGCTGCCGCTCGTCCAGTGGCGGCTGAACGAGTTCTTCCCGATCAAGTGGTCCATCGGGGACCTGGACGCGGCCGCCGGCAAGCCCGCGATCGAGACCCTCGAGCTCGCGCACACCGGCTTCCTGGAAGACGCCATCTCGATGCTCTCCCCGATCTGAGCGTGTATGGCCATATCTGACCGAATCTGACCGCGCCCGGCCCACGCGCCGCCGCCCGCCGCCCGCCGCCCGTCGCACCTCGGGCACTAGGCCCGCGCCACAACCGTCCGACACCGGCACCGTCCCCCTGGCAGCTGAAAGGCACCCGTCCATGACCATCGATATGTTCACCTCGGCCGCCGGGCAGGGCGGCGGCCAGCTCGCGGGGGCGCTGGCGCCGGCTGCCGGTACCGGGCTGTCGACCGGGATGTCGGCGGCGCGCGCCCTCAAAGGTGCTGACTCCGCGTTCCCGCTCTACGGCCTGGCGATGCGGTTCATCGTGACGTTCTCCACCGAGACCGGCAGTGAGCGGCTCGGCGAGTGGTCCTCGTGCACCGGGCTGCAGGTCGGGTTCGAGTCGGAGGAGATCGAGGTCGGCGGCGAGTACAGCGGCAAGGTCTTGCTGCCGAAGCGCATGAAGTACGCGCCCGTGGTCCTGGAGCGGGCCATGGAGCACAAAACCTCGCAGGCCCTGCAGACCTGGCTCGACAAGCTCGTCAAAAACTGGGTGAACCGTGCCGCCGGTGCGATGGAGCCGCCCAAGGGGATCGTGCTCATCACCCTCCAGGACTGCCAGCAGAACCCTGTGTGCTCCTGGGCCCTGCACAACGCCGTCCCGGTCTCCTGGCACGGACCGGACCTGAAGGCATCCGACAACGGGATCGCGCTGGAGAAGCTGACCCTCGCGCACGAGGGCTTCCTACCGCACACATCCACCCCGGAGAAAGCCGGCGAAGGCAACGCGCAGCTCAGCATGGACGCCGACCGTGTCGTCTTCCACTACAACCCGACCGCGATCACCATAACGCGCACCGCGGCAGACGTTCCCGCCGGTGATCCAGGCGTCCAGACGAGTCCGGGCTCCACCGGGAATGACAGCGACGGCAAGAAGCCGCCGAAGGCCGAGACCAAGACGACCGTCACCCTGGAATCAGTGGTCTTCGACGGCGACGGCGTGGAGAGCACCTGCAACCGCCTCATCGGCTGGACCTTCCTCAAACGCATCTCGGCCGGCAGCTCGACGCAGAAGTGGCAGCTGCCCCGCCTGCAGTTCCGCTGGGGCAAGCAGAAAAGCCTCTCCGTCTACCTCACCGCCGCGACCGTCAAATACACCAGGTTCAGCAGCGCCGGCACACCGGTGCGGGCCTCGGTCACCCTCACCCTCCAGGAGGTCCCCGGCAGCCGGCCCGGGACCAACCCGACCTCCGGTGGCCTGCCCGGACGCCGCACGCATGTGCTCACCGGCGCCGAGACGCTGCCCGGACTCGCGACGCGGACCTACGGCGGTCCGGGGCGCTGGCGCGAGATCGCCGCCGCGAACGGCTTCGACGACCCGCTGCGGGTCCGGCCCGGGACGGCCGTGTACCTGCCGAGCGCGCAGGAGAGCATGCGGGAGAACGTGCGGGAGAACGTCCAGGAGAGCGACCGATGAGCGGGTCGGCGGAGACCGCCCCGGTCGTCTGGCCGAAGGTGCTCCTCGGCGAGGGCGACGTGGCGCTGTCCGGCCTGGCCGCGAGCTGTCTGGTGCGCGTCGAGGTCGACGCGCATCTGCGCTGGCCCACCGCCTTCGCGCTCACCTTCCAGGACCTCACCGGCGCCGCGCTGACCGACGCGGGGCTCCGCATCGGCGCGCGCGTCCAGATCTCCGCCGGTTCCACGGCCGGGGCCCGGCTGGTCGTGGGCGAGGTCACCGCCGTCGAGGGCTGCTACCGCGGCAACAGCGGGCAGACCACCGTGCGCGGATACGACCTCTGCCACCGGCTGCAACGCGCGCGCCGGAGCCGGACCTTCGACGACATGACCGACTCCGACGTCGCGCGGCGGATCGCCGGCGGGGCGGACCTGGAGATCGGCGAGATCGTCGAGACCGACACCGTCCACGACCACTTGTTGCAGTGCAATCAAACCGACTGGGAGTTCCTCGACCAGCGGGCCGGCGAGATCGGCTACGAGTTCGGGATGGCCGACGGCCGCTTCCACTTCCGCAAGGCATCCCAGCTCGCGCACGGCGACGAAGGAGTCCCGGAGCTGACCGTCCCCGGCACGCTGCCTTGGTTCGAGCCGCGTGTCACCGCCGGGAACCTGACCCCCGACGCGGAGGTGCGCGTCTGGGACCCGCTGCGGGCCCGGCTGTCCGCGACCGACCCGGTACCGACCCACGCCGCCGCGGTCTCGGCGCCGCGCACCCAGAGCATGACCGAAGTCAAAGCCCTGTTCGGCAAGAAGGCGCCCGAGGAAGCCGATGCGCACAGCGGCCGGGACCTCGGTCCTCCACCCAGCCCGACAGCCCACGTCGTCGGCACCCTCCCGGTCGCGAACCCCCAGGCGGCCGCGGCGGCGCTCGCCGCGTCCGTCGGCGCCACCTTCGCCGAGGCCGAGGGCGAGGCGTGGGGCGACCCCGCGATCCGCCCCGGCACGACCGTGAAGGTCACCGGCATCCCCGGGCACTTCCCCGCCACTTGGCTGGTCACCCGTGCCCGGCACGTCTTCGACCCGACGGAGAACGGCTACCGCACCGAGTTCGCCGCCGGCGGCGGCCACGACCGCACCCTGCTCGGCCTGGCCTCCGGCGGAGCCGCGGCGCCCGCCGCCCGGATCCCCGGCCCGGTCTGCGCGATCGTCGACGACATCGGCGACGGCCACGCCCGGGTGCGGCTGACGCTGCCGTGGCTGTCCCCGGACGTCCGCACCGACTGGGCGCCGGTGGTGCAGTTCGGCGCGGGGGCGCGCAGCGGCGCGATGTTCCTGCCCGAGGTCGGCGATCAGGTGCTGGTCGGGTTCGAGTTCGGCGATCCCCGGCGTCCGTACGTGCTCGGCGGCCTGGTCACCGAGAACAGCGCCTACAGCCTGGGCGGGGACGCGGTGCGGCAGGGACCGGGAGGGGCGGACTCCTCGGTGGCGCGCCGGGGCTTCGTCTCGGCCTCGGGCAACCGGCTGGTGTTCCTGGACGAGATGGGCCAGGACCCGAAGCCGGAGAGTTCGCAGATCCTGCTCGGGACCGGCGACGGCGCGATCGGGCTCGTCATGGACGCCGTCAGGGGTTCGGTGGAGCTCGCTTGTGCCCCGGAAAGCCCGCCGGGGCAGCTGACCGTCAAGTGCGGCCCGGGCGGAACAGTGAACATCGTCACCGGCCAGGGCGGCACCGTGACCATCGACGGCGGGGACTCGCTGACCCTGAAGTCCGCGGCCTCGCTGACCATCCAGAGCCAGGGCACGGTCTCCGTCTCCGGCGCCTCCATCTCGCTGGGCGGGTGAGCGGCTCATGCCCGACTTCATCGGCAGCGGCTGGGCGTTCCCCTTCTCCGTCAAGCCCACCGGCGGCATGGCCACCGTGTCCGGGACCGCCAACCTGGAGCAGGCGATGCGGCTGATCCTGACCACCTATCCCGGCGAGCGGCCGATGCGGCCCGGCTTCGGCAGCACCCTGCGGGACTACGTGTTCGACGGGGCCGGGATCCACAAGACCGGCGAGATCGCCGACGTGGTCCGCGAGGCGATCGAGCAGTGGGAGCCGCGGGTCGACGTCGCCGAGGTGGACGTGTACCCCGACGCGGACCGGCCCGGTCTGCTCTACATCGACATCGGCTACGTCGTGCCCGGCACGAACAGCCCGCGCAACCTCGTCTTCCCCTTCTACACGATCCCCGAGCGACAGGAGGGTGAGGACTGATGCCCCTGCCGGCCCCCGACCTCGACGACCGCCGGTTCCAGGACCTGGTCGACGAGGCCAAGCGTCTGGTGATGCGGCGCTGCCCGGAATGGACCGACCACAACGTCTCCGATCCGGGCGTCACCCTGATCGAGACCTTCGCCCAGATGACCGACCAGCTGCTGTACCGGCTCAACCGGGTGCCCGACCGGCTGTACATCAGCTTCCTGAACATGATCGGGCTGCGCATGCTCGCGCCCACCCCGGCGCGGGCCCCGGTGACGTTCTGGCTCTCCAGCCCGGCCCGGACCCGGCTGAGCGTGCCCGCCGGGGCGCGGGTCGGGACGCTGCGGACGGCCACCGCCGAGTCGATCGTGTTCAGCACCTGTCGGGAGCTGGTGTTGGTTCCCGCTGTGCTGGCCAAGGTCCGCAGCCCGGGCGATGCGCCGGCCTCCGACTCCGCCTCCGACTCCGACTCCGCCTCGGCCTCTGCCTCGGCCTCTGCCTCGGCCTCTGCCTCGGCCTCTGCCTCGGCCTCTGCCTCTGCCTCCGCCGATGCCCGGGGCGGGACGTCGATCGGCACCGAGGACCGCACTCGGCAGCTGGCCGACGGCCAGTCGTTCCGTGCGTTCCGGCAGCGGCCCGTGGTCGGTGACGCGCTGCTGGCGGGGTTGTCGGATCCGGTGCCCGGCTGCGTGATCAGGCTGGGCTTCCGCGGCCGGGTCGAGGGCGTCGGGGTCAATCCGGAGTATCCGCCGCTGGTCTGGGAGGCGGGCACCGATGACGGCTGGGTGCCGTGCGAGGTGGGGCTGGACGAGACCGGCGGGCTGAACACGTCCGGGGCGGTCGTGCTGCACGTGCCGGACGGCCACGCGGCCAGTGTGGTCGACGGCGAGCGCGCCGGGTGGATCAGGGCCCGGATCACCGAGCCCGAGCCGGGGCAGCCCCCGTACACCGGCTCGCCGGTCATCGAGGGGCTGAGCGTGGGGACGGTCGGCGGCACCGTCGAGGCCGTGCACGCCGAGCCGGTCGAGAGCGAGTCGCTGGGCCGGGCCGAGGGCGTGCCCGGCCAGCAGTTCGCGTTGCGGCGCAGCCCGGTCCTGGTCGGGTACGGGCCGCCGGTCGTGGAGACCAGCTCGCCGGAGGGCTGGCTGGAGTGGACGCAGGTCGAGCACTTCGCCGACAGCGGTCCCGACGACCGGCACTTCACGCTGGACGCGGTCAGCGGACTGGTCCTGTTCGGTCCCGCGGTGCGCGAGCCGGACGGGAGCCTGCGGCGGTACGGAGCCGTGCCCCAGAAGGGCGACGAGGTCCGCATCCGCGGGTACGCGACCGGCGGCGGGGCCCGGGGGAACGTCGCGGCCGGGTCGCTGTGCCGGCTGAAGTCGTCGGTCCCGTCGGTCTCCGCCGTCGAGAACCGGAGGCCGGCGCAGGGCGGGGTGGACGGGGAGACGCTGGAGGAGGCGAAGGCGCGCGGGCCGCTGCTGGTGCGCACGCGCAGCCGCGCGGTCACCGCCGAGGACTACGAGGTTCTGGCGCGGGAGGCGGCGCCGGAGGTGGCGCGCGTCCGGTGTGTCCCGGCCGGACGCGAGGCGAAGGACGCCGGGGGAGTACGGGTACTGATCGTCCCGGCGACGGCTATGGAGGACGGTCGCATACTGTTCGAGAACCTGATACCGCCGGAGTCGACGCTGGCCCGGATCACCGCCGGTCTGGACAAGGCTCGGGTGGTCGGCACGCGCGTCGCGCTCGAACCGCCGCTGTATCGCGGGGTGACGGTGGTCGCGCGTCTGGTCGCCCGGCCTCGGGTGAACACCGAACGGCTGCGCGAGGACGCCCTCGGTGCTCTCTACCGGTATCTCAACCCTCTGCCCGGCGGCGGGCCGGAGGGCGGGGGCTGGCCGTTCGGGCGGCCGGTGCAGGCCGGCGAGATCTTCGGCCGGTTGCAGCAGGTGTCAGGGGTCGAACTCGTGGAGGACGTGCGGCTGTTCTCCGCCGACCCGATCACCGGCGCGCGCGGCAAGGAGAGCACGCGGATCGATCTCGACGCCAACAGCCTGGTGTTCTCTTACGAGCACCAGGTCAGGGTGGAGGCGCGCTGATGCGCCGGGCGGTGGAGGGCTTGGGCACGCCGTACCCGATCGGCACGCTGCTGCCCGGGATCCTGCAGGAGGATCCGCTGCTGATGCAGTGGATGGCGGCCTTCGACGAGGTGCTGGCACCGGCCATCTCGACCCTGGACTGCCTGACCGCCTACGTCGACCCGCTGCTGGCGCCGTCGGACTTCACCCGCTGGCTGGCCGGCTGGCTGGGCGCGGTCCTGGACGAGAACTGGCCGCCGGAGCGCCAGCGCGCGGCCGTGGCGCACTCCGTGCGGCTGTACCGCCAGCGGGGCACGACGGAGGGAATCCGGGCCCTGATAGAGCTCGTCACCGGCGGCGACGTGGAGATCACCGACAACGGCGGCGTCCACTGGTCCGCCACACCGAACGCCGCACTGCCCGGCGAGCCGGGAGCCTGGCTGACGGTCCGCGTCCGGATCCCGCGCGGCACGCAGATCGATGCCGCGGCCCTGGAGGACCTGATCGCCGCGGAGAAGCCCGCCCACGTCACGCACCGTCTGGAGGTCGTCGAGCAATGATCGTGTGTCGCAAATGCGGATTCCGCAACCAGGACGGCGACGCCTTCTGCGGCTCCTGCGGCGGCTTCCTGGAATGGACCGGCGAGAAGCAGGAACCGGCGGTCGCGAAGGAGCTCGTCGAGGAGGTGCACAAGCGCGAGCAGGAGACGGCGGCCGCGCCGCGCGTCGGGCTGCTGAGCAGGGTGATCCATGCGGCGAATGTGGTGATCGCCGGGCCCTCGGCGGAGGCGGAGGCGGAGGTGGAGGTGGAGGTGGAGAAGGAGGAAGCGCCTGATGCGGGCGGTTGGGATGGCGGGGGCGCTGTGCCGGAACCAGCACCAGAACCAGAACCAGCGCCAGAGCCAGCACCAGAACCAGAGCCAGCACCAGAACCAGAACCAGAACCGGAGCAAGAGCCGGAGGCTGAAGCTGAGTCGGAGTCGGGAGGCGAGTCGGAGGCTGGTGCGGCGCCGGAATCTGAGGCCGGGGCAGAAGATGGCGCGGACCCGCAGGCTGAGCCTGAGGTGAATCCGGGATCTGAAACCGAGTCGAAGCCTGCACCGAAACCGAAACCGAAACCGAAACCTGAGCCCAAGACCGAGCCCGATCCCCCCGAGCCACCCCTCGCCCTCCCGGCCCGGGCCCCCGAGCGCATCGCCGAGCAGGCGCCGGGGATCGCGAAAGCGCGGCCGGTCGCGGTGACCAAGACTGCGCCGAGTCGGCGGTTGCTGCCCGGCGATCTGATTTGCGGGGGTTGTGGTGAGGGCAATCCGAGTTCGCGGCGGTTCTGCAGTCGGTGTGGTGCGTCGCTCGTCGAGGCGGTTGCGGTCAAGGAGCCGTGGTGGCGTCGCTTCATCCCGAAGCGTGGTCCGCGCGTGGTGCGGCTTGATCAGGGCACTGCGGATGGCGCCGGTGTGGCCAAGCCGCGCTTGGACCTGAAGTTCGGGCTGCGGCAGGTCTATCGCAAGGGCCGTATGGTCATCGGCGTGCTGATCCTGGTCGGCGGCATGGTCTACGGTGCCTATCCGCCGTTTCGGGAGACTGTCAACAGCAGGGTGAAGGGCGTCAAGACCAGCGTCATGAACGCGATCGGCGACGGGCTGCAGCCGATTCGGCCCGCCGGCCAGAGTGCGAGTGCGTTCGTGGCGGGGCATGCGGCGGCGGCTGCCGCTGATCTGAACACCAACACCTACTGGGCGGCGCCGTGGTCCGCACAGGCTCAGGCGACGCTCACGTTCGACTTCGGGCGGCGGGTGACGCTGAAGAAGATCATCGTGTACTCGGGGGCTGCCGACGCCTACACCCAGGACGGTCGGCCCAGCGAGCTGGTGCTGAAGTACTCCGACGGCGAGTCCTCCACCATCGCCATGAGCGACACGCCCAAGCAGCAGGAGTTCCCGCTGTCCCACGCGACCGGCGTCACCTCCGTCACCATCCAGGTCGTGTCGGTCTACCCGGACGACGCCGAGACCACCGTCGCGATCGCCGACCTCGAGTTCTTCGGCCTGCCGCTCTGATGGCCGACTCCGTGATCAAGACCGGCGACCTGCTCCAGGTGACGATCCCGGAGCCCGCCGTCGTGCCGGCGCTGGAGGCCCCGGTCCCGCTGACCGGCTCCAGTACCAACGTGACCGTCGGCGGCGTGCCGGTCTGCCTCCTGGGCGACCAGCTGCCGATGGAGCTGCGCGTCCCGCTGGCCTACACCGCGCCGCCGTTCACGATCCCCGGTATGGGAACCCTGATGCTCACGCTGCTGCCGGACAACCTCACCCGCAAGACCACCAACGGCGGCAAGCCGCTGCTCGTCAAAGGCGGGTCGTTCCCCGCGATGTTCACCGTGGAGACGCCCGCCACCCAGCCGACGCCAGGCGGCCCGATCCCCGATCCGGTCGTGGAGAAGCCGGGCACCGCGCGGTTCGTCACGACGAACGTGACGGTGGCCGCGGGCTGACCGACCCGGGGAAGTCCCGGCGGCGCACCGTCTCGACGGCCGAGGCGGAGTCTGGCAACTGACGCGCCCCGAGCACGACCTCCGCGACCGGAGCCGCGAGATCCCTCGCCATCGGGGGCATGACGGGAACCACCAGTTCCAGTACAAGGTGCGCGCGCGGCGCGATCCCCAGTCCGGACCACGGATCCGCGACCGGCGAGCCTCCGCAATCATCGTCCGCGCACCGCAGGAACACCGGGAGCCCGACCTCGGCCAAAGCCCCCCGCAGGTGGTCTTCCGCCAGCGTCTCAGTGCTCACACATATATTGATCAGCACGCCGAGCAGATCGTGTTCCTCGAAGACCGATGCCGAGGACGCCTCGCGCTCGCCGACCGCCGCACCCAAACCGGCCCCCGCCCCCGCCCAAGCGGTGACCAGATACGAGAGCCGGTGATACCGGTGGGGCGACTGCCGCCCGACCAGCCGCCCGTCGCCGTCGCGCACGTCCGACCACCCGGAGGAGGGCTGGTGCTGTCCGTCTTTGCGGATGTCGCACAGGAACGCGCTTACGAACGGCGCGTCCGCCGCCTGTTCCTGCCACCGTGCCCGTGGCGCGTCGAACCTGACGCCGGTGCCCGACGGCAGACTGGACTCCAGCCAGCTGGCCAGCGACAGATCCGCGTCCCGCAGCATGCCGCTCTCCGCCCTCTGATTCCTGCTCTCTTGATCACACGGTGAGCGCGGTGACCGGCACTGCGCCGACGGTGCCCAACGCCTCGCCGACCGCCGACCGCCCGGTGAACGCGTACGCCAACGCCGCGGCGTGCATCGCCTCTACCGGCGCGATCGTCGCGGCCGAGACGGCGATGGCCGAGCTGCCCGAAAGCCGGCCGACCGCCGCGATGTACGTCTGCGACGCCTGGACCTCAAGGTTCTGCAACGCCGCGACGACCGCGTCCGCGCTCGTCGCCGCACCGATCGCAGCCGTCAGCGCATGGCCGGACAACGGGGATCCGACGACGACCGGCTTCCCGGCACCGCGCAGGACGTTGTTCCACGACGCGGCATGCTCCGTATGGTGCGCCATGGCGGTCTGCACGAACGCCGCCAATCCCGGCACGGCCGGACCGTACTTTCCCGCACGCAGCGCGGCGTCGACGCCCTGGTACGCACTCACCGCCTGGTTCTCCACAGCTGCCGCGAGCGCCGCAGTCCGCAGGTCTCCGGTGTAGGGGGACGGCGTGGTGCCGGAGGCGCCGCGGCTCTTGCTGTGGCCGTGACCGCCACCGCCGCACCCGCCGACCGTGAGGCCCGCGATGCCCGCGATGCCGAACGTGAACACTCGGCGAGAGGGCCCGCTCATCGCACCGCGCCTTCGTTGACGGCCGAGGCTTCCGCGGTGGGATAGACAGCCCGCGGGATCCCCGCGGTACCGGACCCGGATCCGGGTCCGGGTCCGGGTCCGGATCCGTCAGGCGGCGTCAGCACGATCAGCAGTTCCGAACCGTGCTGCGCCTCGACAGACGCGGTGTCCACGAACAGCGAGCGGACTCCGGCCGCGCCGGCCAACGGCGCGAAGCGTGCGAAGGTCTGCGCCATCAGGTCTTCCACCTCCTCCAACAGCGTGGCCAGCGAAACAGGGTCCTTCGTCGCGGTCACCCTTTGGATCAAGCCGGTATAGCGTGCGTCGATGGCATGCTGCTCAGCTCCGCCCAACGCGACGACCGCTTGGTTGAAGGCTGCGGCGTGTGACGTGTGATGCGCCAGGTTCCGCGCTGTCAGGGCTCGTAGTCGGCCCTGGCCGGACGCCACTGCCGACAGGCCGGCCGCGACCGTGTAGAGCTTGGCGGCGAGGTTCTCCAGTGCCGCGGCCGTCTGCAGGAGCTGAACGTCTAGCGGGGCGACCGAAGGAACTGGGCTCGGTGTCGTACTCATGGGGTGCCCACCGGGGTCGGGACGACCGTTGATGTCGGGTTGGTCGCGCTACTCGACGAACTGGGCGCCGGAGTGGAGCTTGTCGGCGGAGGCGGAGGCGGAGGCGGTGGCGGCGGCGGGTCGATTGTCTCCTGGTAGGAGAAGACCACGTACGTTGTGCTGGACACCGGACCGGTCACCGTGATGTTCACCGTCACCGTACACGGCTGGCTGAACCCGGTCTGGGCACTCACCGTGGTCCCGCTGGCGGTCAACGACGGACACGTGAACGGGTCCACCGTGTAGCCGTAGCCCCCGCCATAACCGCCGCTGAGCGTCGGCCCCTGGGACAGATCGAGATCGGAGCCAGCGGCCAGCGTGGCGGAGGCGGGATAGGTGACGGTCAGCGGCGCGAAATCAGCAGTCACATTCACCGGGACCTTGATGACCTGGTTCAGGGTGTCCGTGATCGTCACCTGTCCGCTGTCCGTGACCGGCGGACAGGTGAACTTCGCCGATCCCGAGGATCCGCCGGGCGGCGAGGACAGATCGCAGGGCGTGTCGATGTTCCAGGAGACCTGGCCCGCGGCGCTGACCTGGATCGACGTCGTCGCCTTGAAGCCTGAGACAGCGTACTGATACGGGCCCAGGCCTCCGCTCACCTGGACGGACGCGGTGTACGGCGTGGTGCCGCCGACCTTGCCCTGCCAGTTATAAGCACCCTGCGTCGTGCCCTGCACACTCAACGGCTGCGCGATCGTGATGGACAGCGGTTGGACGGCGGTCGGCACATTGTCGGTCGCGTCGCTCATCGTCACCTGGAACGAATACGGCCCGGGCGCGACATTCGCCGACACGGTTCCGAAGACGACTCCGGAGGAATTCAGCGACAGGCCGTTCGGCAATCCGGTCGCCTGCCATTGGTATTTCCCGCTGCCGCCTGTGCCGGCGAGCGGCACCCCCGCGCCGTTGGCGCCGTAGGCGGTGCCGATGGCGGCCTCGGGCAAGGCGTTGAGGCTGCCGCCCAGGGAGAAGGCCAGGGGCGCGTCGACGCCGAAGTCGGCGCTCCAGGATGCGGTCTGCGAGGTCCCGGTGTCGGTCACGATGAAGGTGAGCTTCGTCGTCGCGACGGGACTGGTCCCGACCGGCCCCGAGGTCGTGGACAGCACACCGGTGTTGGAGTCCAGGCCCAAGCCGGGCGGCAGGACGTCCCCCGGCGCCAGCTTCCAGGAGTACGTGCCGGTCCCGCCGCTCGCGGTGAGGGTGTGGGCGTAGGTCTGACCGGTGAGCGCGTAGGGCAGCGACACCGTGGTGATCTGCAGCGCCGGCACCACCTGCATCGTCAGATTCTTGATGGCGATCAGCGGGGGCGCGCTGGCGTCCACGGCCTGCACGCTGAACGAGAACGTGCCGGTGAACAATGGTGTCCCGGTGAGCAGGCCGGTCGAGGACAGCTGCAGGCCCGGCGGCAGCGTGCCGGTCGGCTGCCAGGCGTACACCGGCGTGGGGGTCGTGCCCGGCAGTGTGCTGATCGGCTGTCCGCCGGCTGCTTGTAGCTGGATGCCAACCGGTGTCGGAGTCACGCCCGCCTTCACGCCCGCGCCCGTCACTCCCGCGGTCGCCGGCGCCACGCCGACCTGCTGCCCGACCTCGACCGGCGACAGGCTCGACGTCGTGATCGCGAAGCCCGTCACCACCCGGACGGAGAAGGACTGCGACACGGTCCGGGACGGACTGCCGGCGTCGGAGACGGAGACCGAGAACGTGAAGCTGCCGTTCTTCTGCGGCGTCCCGCTGAGCAGCCCGGTCGTCGAACCCAGAGTCAGTCCGGCGGGCAGTTGCGCGGGCGGCACGGACCAGGTGTAGGGCATCGTCCCGCCGGAGGCCTCCACCTGTTGCGAATACTGCGTGCCGGCGACGCCGTCCGGGAGTGTCAGCGTGGTCATCATCAGCGGGTTGGCGACGGCGATGGACAGGCGCTGGGTGGCGGACTGGCCGTTCGCGTCCGTGACCTGGACGGTGAAGGAGGACTTGCCGGCCGTGGTCGGGAATCCGCTGATGGTCCGGGCGGCCGGGTCCAGCGTCAGCCCGATCGGCAGGTCGCCCTGGCCCGGGACCAGCGACCACTTGTACGGTCCGGTGCCGCCGGTGGCGACGAGGTTCTGCGGGGCGTAGGTGACGTCCGCGGTCGCGTCCGGCAGCGTGGAGACGGCCACCGCCGGCACGCCGATGACGGTCAGCCTCAGCTGCGTGGCCGGAGGCGACTGGCCGGGCGGGCCGGCGTCGGCGACGTGGACGACGATCGTGCTCGTCCCGGGCGCGGTCGGGGTGCCGCTGATGATCCCGGCCGCGGAGACGGTCAGACCCGGCGGCAGCGAGGCCGGATCTGCCGACCAGGTGTAGGGCGCGGTGCCTCCCGATCCGTTGAGCGAGGCCGTATAAGCCTTGCCCTGCACCGCGTTCTGCAACGCCGTCGTGGTGACCCCGAGCTTGCCCACGACGGTGAGCGTCGTCTGGCTGCTGACCGGGGCGGACTTGCCGGCGCTCTTGGCCGTGATGGTCGCCGTGCCCGGGCCGACCGCGGTCACCACGCCGGTCGCCGGGTTGACCGTGGCGACGCGCGGGTCGGAGGAGGACCACACGAGATCGGCCGGCGCGGTGCCGCCGCCGGAGGCCTGGGCCCGGACGGACGCGCCGGCGACCAGCGGCGAGTCCAGGACGACGCTGAACGCCGGCGTCGTCGGGGTGCTGGATGCCGAGGACGACGGCGAGGACGGTCCCGCCGCCGGTTTCGGCGGGCTCGACGCGGCCTTGGACACCGCCGCCGAGGCGTTGCCCGCCGCGTTCTTCGCCTGGGCCGCGGCCGACGCCGCCGCGCTCGACGCGGTCGCGGCGGAGTGCACCACCGGCCGCAGCACGGCGAACCAGAGCGCGAGCAGCACGCCGGCGACCGCGAGCGAGATCCCCAGGAACGGCAGCACCCACTCCGGCAGCGTCTGCTTCTCCAGCATCACGCCCTCGGCCTTGGCCGTGCCGTCCTGCTCGGAGCGCACCTCGGCCTCGAAGGGCAGGGTGCGGTTGGTCCCCTTGAAGAAGGTCTTGCGCGGGACGGCCCGCAGCCGGACGAACGTCGCGGTGCCCGGCGCCGCGGTGAACACCGCCGGACGGATCCGGAAGCCCAGCTTGACCGCCGGGTCGAGGCCCTCGACGCGCAGGCGCTCCGACCGGTTGCCGCGGTTCTCCACGACCAGCTTGAACCGTGCCGAGCGGCGGCCGGAGGCGTCGGTGGGGACCAGCTTCGCCGCGAGGTCCCCGAAGGCGCCGACCTTGACGGTGCCCTCCTCGATCCGCGAGCCCTCGGGATCCTCGGTGGACATCGCGCGCACGCCGAACGCCACGTCGCCCGGCGCCAGGCCGGCCGACCGCGGCGGCCGGAAGCAGACGCGGACCTGCTCGGTGGCCCCCGGCAGGAGGTTGACTCGCGCCGGCTCCACCGAGGCCCACTCGGCGGACGGGCCGAGGACGTCGAGCAGGATCTGGTCGACCACCATGCCGGTGTTCTCCAGACGCAGGACGCACCCGGCCTCCTCGCCGGGCACGACCTCGACCACATCGACCGCTTCGGCCGTGTCGGCCGTATCGCTGCCGCCTTCGAAGACGACGGAGACTCCCATCTGCCCGGCCCCTTCCCGTCCTGCTGTGCACCCCGTACCGCGTCTGCCGTCTCCCGGCCCAGCCTCGCAGCGCCCGCGGTCCGGCGCCTGCGCGAACGCGCAGGGAAAAGCGCAGTCGCGCGGTGCCGACTTTGCGCGCGCTGTCACACGATCTGTCACTTTCCACGTGGCTTTCTGCACGATTAGGAGGCTCCTAGGGGGTTCCCTAGGCGACAATTGCGCAACGGCGTGGTCATTTGGGAAGGGCGCAAATCGCCGTTTCGGACGCTGGAGGTCACCATGGAATCCCCGATACCGGTGTCGATCCACGCTGACGACCCCATCACCAGGGCGGGCCTTGAGACGGCATTGCGCCACCGCGCCGAGTTCGAGCTCGTCGATCTGCGCTCGCCGATCCCGGCCCGGGTCGTCGTGTGCGCGCTCGACGCCCTCACGCCCAAGGCCCTGGAGCTGATCAGGGCCGTGCGATCGCGGGACGGTGCGCAGGCGGTGCTGGTCGTCAGCGCCCTGTCCGACGAGGAACTGCTGACCGTCGTCGAATCCGGCGCCTGCTCCGTGCTGTGGCGCTGGGAGGCGACGTCCTCGTGGCTGGCCACCACGGTGATCCGGGCCGCCGCCGGCGACGCCGCGCTGCCCTCGGATCTGCTGACCCGGCTGCTCAAGCAGGTGGGGCGGCTGCAACAGCACGTGCTGCGTCCGCAGGGCATGTCGCTGAGCGGGCTGTCCGAGCGCGAGTGCCGGGTGCTGCGCCTGGCCGCCGACGGCTTCGGCACCGACGAGATCGCGGCCGAGCTCGCGTATTCGCGGCGCACCGTGACCGGCGTCCTGCACGACGTCACAACGCGGTACCACTTGAGGAACCGGACGCACGCGGTCGCGTTCGCCATCCGCGAAGGGCTCATCTAGAGCTCGTCCGGGCTCTCACAGAGTCCTGATGAATCTCATTTGAGCCGTCGTTTAGGCATTCCGCGCACAACGTCTCCGCGATAGGTCTTGGTCGCTGGCCTGAAGAGCGGGACACACGTCGCGCCCTGGCACCGGAGAGAGCGGGAAACCATGTCGATCGCATGGGCGTCGCCGTGGCAGGTTTTCGAGACGCCGGCCCCGCCGGCCGGCCCGGACGAACTGTCGCCGGCCGGACCGGCCGCGGTGCGCGCCGGCGGCGAGCAGGACGCGCTGGGCCGGCTGCGCGCCGAGGCGCTGCGCCAGGCGATCGTGCGCGCGGTCGCCGAACTGCCCGCGGCCGGCCGGCGCCTGTTGGCCGCGATGGCCGTGCTGGACCGGGAGGCGCCGCTGCCGATCCTGGCCGCGGTCGCGGACGTGGCCGACCCGGCCGCCGCGCTCAACGACCTGATCGAGGCCGGATTCGTGTCGGGGCTGCCGCCCGGCCCCGCCGAGAGCGTCCGCATCGAGCCGCAGGCGCTGCGGGACGTCGTGTACTGGAACCTGCCCACCGGGCTGCGGCGCGAGATCCACCGTGCGGCCTCCGACCGGGTGAGCGGCATCAACGGATACCGTCACCTGCTGCTCGGCGGCCGGCGGCCCGACCCGGCGCTGGCCGGGCGGCTGGAGGACGAGGCCGTCTGCTGCCGGGCCGCCGGGGACGCCGAACGCGCCGGCACCCTGCTGCTGTGGTCCGCGGACCTGTCGGTGAACCGGCGGGAGCGGGAACGCAGGCTGCTCACCGCGGCGTGGTGGGGCGGCGAGCACCTCGAAGCCGAGTGGGCGCAGGCCCTGAGCGAACGGCTCACGCCTCTGGAGCCCAGCGTCGAACGCAATCTGTTCCTCGGCCGGCGTGCGGCGAGCGAGGGCAGGTACGGGACCGCGCGATTACTCCTGGGCCAGGCCGGGCTGCTGGCCCGCGACCGTCCGGTCGCGGTGCGCGCCGCCGTCCACCTCGCGACGGCGGCGCTGGCCGCGCAGACCGGCGACCTCGCGGGTGAGGAACGGGTCGCGCTGTCCGTGTTGGCGGTGCCCGGGATCCCCGCGCAGTGCGGCGAGTGGTCGGTGTACTTCGCAGCGGACGCGTACGGCAGGATGCGCGGATCGGCCGACGCCGCGCTGCGGCGGTTGGAGGCGCTCGCGCCGGGGTGCGAATACGTTCCCGGGCCCGGGGGCTCGGCCCGGGACCGTCCCGAGCAGGCGCCGGACCATGAGGCGCCGGACCATGAGGCGCCGGACCATGAGGTGCCGGAACCCGGCGGCCGGCTCGCCGATCACCGCGGCCACGGGATCCTGTGCTGGGCCCGCGGCGCCTGGCTGGGGCTCAGCGGCCGTCCGGCCGAGGCGGTCGTCGAACTCCAGCGGGTCCTGCGCTCCCACGACGGCCCGGTCGAGCCGGTCCTGCCGGTGGTGTACGCCGATCTAGGCTACGCCTCGTTCCAGCTCGGCGACTGGCGCGCGGCCCGGTACGCGGCCGAGGAGGGGATCCAGGCGGCCGAGGAGCGGGGCGACCGAAGGGCCGCCATCCCCGCGGCCGCCCTGGCCGCGAGTATCAGCGCCCTGAAGGGGGAGTGGGCGACGGCCTCCGAGTGGCTGGACTTCGTCACCATGACGCAGTGGGCACCGGGGCCGCCGCACTACGCGGTGTTCCCGGCCCTGGCCGCGGCGATCCTGGCCCAGGCGCGCGACAAGCCGGGCGCCATGCTCACGGCCCTCGCGCCGCTGGCCGCCGAACCCGACCTGTTCGCGCTCTACCAGCTGTGGTGGCGCCCGCTCCACACCGAGGCGCTGATCGAGACCGGCCGCCTCGACGCGGCGCGTTCAGCCCTGGAGGCACTGCACGCCGCCTTCCCGCCGGCCGCGCCCGAGCCGGCGATGGCCGTCCGGCTCCGGGCCCGCCTCGCGGCGGCCGAGGGCGACCGGGCGACGGCGGCCGACCTGGTGCTGCGGGCCATCGAGCGGCCGGCCGGCGCCGTATCGCCGTTCACCCTGGCCCGCCTGGAACACGACCACGGCCGGCTCCTGCTCGCCGCCCGGCGCCGCAACGCGGCCATCAGATGGCTGATATCGGCGCAGAACCGCTACGCGGACATCGGCGCCCTGCCGTTCGCTGATCGGTGCCGGCGGCAGTTGACGGCGATCGGGGTCCAGCTCCCGGGCGGTGGTGGCGGCGGTGGCGGTGGCACCGGTGGTGGCGGTGACGGAACCGGTGGCGGAAGCGCCGGCGAGGATCAGGGCACGCAGATGTCGCTCCTCGTCCCCGCGGCGCTGACCGCGCAGGAGCACCGCATCGCGTGCCTGGCCGCCGACGGCATGACCAACCAGCAGATCGCGCGCACCCTGTTCGTGAGCGCGAAGACGGTCGAGTACCACCTCGGGAAGACCTTCGCCAAGCTCGGCATCACCTCGCGTCACCAGCTGCGCGGCGAGATCGGGGCCTTCGGCGACGGATCGGGGCTCGCCGCCGCACCGTCTGCCGCGGACAGTGCCTAGCGGATAGTGCCTAGTTCGTGAAGATGACGTTCTTGTTGGCGAACTCTGCCTTCAGCGCCGGCAGCCAGGCCGCCGACCTGACCTTCGAGACGTTGACGCACACCCACTGGGCCTGGCTCGACAGCTTGTTGGTGATCATGCCCGAGGCGGCCTGCTTCGACGGCGAGCTCGTCGGCGTGTAGATGTCGATGGTGGCGACCCGGTCGCTGGTGTCCTTGCGCTCGGTGGCCCACCAGGCGTCGATGCCGGTGGTCGGCGGGTCCAGAGTCCTGTTGGAGACCAGGACGTCGAAGGTGTCGCCCCCGCTGGCCCCGCGCCCGCCCTGGGCGCCCTGGAGCACCACCGCCTTGGACCCGGAGAACCGGGAGCTCTGGGCGATGAAGTTGGTCGCGTCCACCTCGTCGGTTGTCGGGTTGGCGGCCGCGATGATGACCTTGGTCATGACGGTGTGCCTTCCTGTCGGTGCGAATCCTTGCGTGATTCACCGTAGGAAGACTCAGTGGTGCATGCCTGCCTCACCTGGCAGAGCTTCAGGCAGCCGTCAGCGCGTCGATGGGTACCGCGCGACCGCCGGCGCGCCGAGCCAGGCGCCGCCGAGGCCGGCGAGCATGGTCAGCCAGACGGGAATGTCCTGCTTGCCGGAGAGGATGAGGCGGGCGAGGGCGGGCCGCCTGGTCAAAGCTCCTGGAAGACGTCGTCGGCCAGCGCCCGCAGGCGTGCGGCCTTGGCGTCGAGGCGGGCGCCCTCGGCGCGCCAGCTTGCCAGGGCTCCGCGGCGCCACCAGTGTGGGCGGCGGTGCTTCCAGTCCTCGGTGGCGGCCTCCCAGCACAGGTCCTCCACCGCCAGGACCACCATCGACGGCGATTCGGTCAGGAAACGGCCGGCCACGTTGCTGCCCACCGACTCCAGGCGCAGGTTCCAGGCCGGCTTCCCGGGGTGCTGCGCGCGATGGCGCTGCTGGCCGTCCGCTGTCGGCTTCTGGGGCTGCGGTTTCGGTTCAGGTCGCGGAACCGGTTCGGGGTATCCGTTCATGACGCCGACCCTCCGGTCCTTGTCCGATGACGCCTCCTGAACACCACGGTATGACGGCCTGGAGACGGTGGGGCAGAGGCGAAGGTCGTTTCCGCACTAGGCCATTGGGCCCGGTTGCGGCAACCGGGCCCAATGGCTTGACCTGCTCGCCTTTACTGCGTCGCTGTCGACGTCCCCGCTGGGGCGGACGGGGAGGTCTGCCCGCCGGTCGAGGTGGAGGTCGGCGCCGAGGTCGGGCTCGACGTCGACGACGAGGAGCCGGTCCCGGTCCCCGTGGGCGACGGCGTGGCCGGGCTGGACGACGTCGGGGTGGTGGACGAGCCGGACGGGGAGGTGGAGGTCGACGTCGGGCTCGTCGGGCATGGCGCGGACGGCGAGGACGGCGAGGATGGCGACGACGGCGAACTGCCGCCGCTCGACGTGGGGCACGGCGAGCTCGGCGTCGTCGACGGCGAACTGCTGCTGCTCGTCGGCGGCGGCGGCACCTTGAGGTCCCCGCTTCCCCCGCTGCCGGCCGGGCGGCCGAAGTACTGGCCGGTCTCCGGGTCGTAGAGCACGATGACGGTGATCACCACCGGGGCCGGCTGGACGACCACGACGTTCTGCGCGTGGAACGTCGACCACTGGCTGCCGGTGAACGCCTCGGAGGACTGCACGGCCGGCGGCAGCAGCGGGTTCCCGCACGAGCAGCGGGCTCGCGGCACCCCGCGGTTGTCGACGAGCACCGCGGTCCCGGCCTGCAGGACCGACTGGAAGGTCGTGGCCTGGCCGTTGCTGAACCCGTGGTTCGTCACCCGGGTGTCGGCCCGCAGGACCACCGGGGTCAGGGAGTGCAGATAGGCCGGGATGTCCGACTGCGCGATGCCCTCGACCCCGGCCCAGGCCCGGCCCTTGTCCGGGTTGGCCACCAGGAAGTCGCTGAGCTGGTTCACGTCGCAGCTGGACTGGTTCTCGGTCCCGCCGTACAGGCCCTCGGAGGACCCGGACATGGTCTTGGTGCCGTTGGTGCTGGTCGCGCTCGTGGTGGCGGAGGGGCTGCTGCTCGCGGCCGACGGCGGCGGTGCCTTGGTCGGCGCGGTCGTGTAGGGGTTCGGGCCGGCCGATCCCGCGGGCTGCAGCAGCACCGGCTTGGCCGCCGCCGGCCCGCTGGACAGCGTGACGGCCAGCGCGGCGGCCAGGCCCACGATCAGGACGCCGACGCCGATCCCGATGGGGCGGCGCCACCAGGGCGTGCCGCCCGCGCCGCCGCCGGAGCCCGGCCCGGAGCCCGAACCCGACCGGCCGGGCGGCTCGGAGGGCGGTCCCGGGGGCGGGGGCGCGGCGGACCCCGGATCCGAGGCGGCGGAGCCGGACGGGGCGCCGGACAACGGGCCGGACGGCGGTCCGGACGGGCCAGGTCCCCCGGTCGGCGACGGGCCGGAAGCCGGGGGCTGGGACGGTTGCCGGGACGGCGGCTGCGACGGCGGCTGGGACGGCGGCTGGGACGGCGGCGGCCCGGAGGGCGGCTGTGACCCCCGGCTCCCCCGACCGCTGGGCGCCGGCGTCGGCGTCGGCGTCGGAGAAGGAGGCTGCGACGACACCTCAGTCGGCGGGTACTGCGAAGCCTGCGTCGGCGGATGCGGCGGGGGCTCGTTCTCCTCGTCGGAGGAGCGCGGCGGCGTGGTGCTCAACGGCTTGTCTCACCTGTCTCGACGTGCTGGACCGGCGCCGACGCCGGCGGATGGTGTCGAAGTCATTCTCAGAAGTCATTCTCAATGGGGCGATTCGGGTGACCGCAACCGCACATCCGAGCCAAGTCCGCCCCGTGGCCCGCGTTCCCGCATGTCAGGACTGTTCCGGCAGCGACCGGCGCAGATTCACGGCCTACTCCGGACGGTGGTGGTGAAGACCGGCATCGCCCACGGAGGTGGCAGCGGCGGCGGCTGTGGCGATGGCGGCAGCACCGCCGCGGGCTCCGGCAGCACCGCCGCGGGCTCCGGCAGCGCGTCCGCCACCTGGGTCAGCGGGTGCTGGACCGCCGGCCGGGTCGCCTCGCGCAGCGCGGTGGCGAACTCCATGCACGTGGGATACCGGTCGCCGGGATCCTTGGCGAGTGCTTTGGCCAGCACCGCGTCCATTTCCGGAGGCAGCCCGGGGCGGGTGCGGCTGAGCTCCGGCGGCGCGGCGTGCAGGTGGGCCCACAGCAGCGCCAGGTCGTCGTCGCGCTGGTACGGGGCCGACCCGGTCAGCAGCTCGAACACCAGGCAGCCCAGGCTGTACAGGTCGCCGCGGCCGTCGACCGGCCGGCCGGAGATCTGCTCGGGCGCCACGTAGTCGGCGGTGCCGACGAACTGCCCGACCGCGGTGAAGCCGGTCAGCGACGACGACTTCTTCGTCAGGCCGAAGTCGGTCAGGTAGACGTGCTCGGGATGCTCGATGTCGGTGCCCTCGGCCACCAGGACGTTGCCCGGTTTCACGTCCCGGTGGACCAGGCCGTGCGCGTGCGCGGCGTCGAGTGCGGAGGCGATCTGCGCGGCGATGCGCAGGGCCTGGGGGACCGGCAGGGTGCCGTTTCGGTCCAGGAGCGTGCGCAGGTCACGTCCTTCGACGTAGCGCATGGCGATGTACAGGACGCCCTCGCTCTCACCGGCGGCGAAGACCGGGATGATGTGCGGGTGGTCGATGGCCGCCGCCGCCCGGGACTCGGAGGCGAAGCGGAGGCGGAAGGCCTTGTTGCGGGCGAGCTCCGGCGCGAGCAGTTTGACCGCCACGGTCCGGCCGAGGGCCAGGTCCCGCGCCCGGTAGACGACCGCCATGCCGCCGTGGCCGATCTCGTGCTCCAGGCGGAATCCGGCGATCTGCTGCCCGCTCAGGCCGGACGGCACGAGCGATCGCCGCGGTTCCTCCGTCATCGGGGCTCACCGGCTCGCGCGGGACCCGCCGCGCCGTGTTCGTGTTCGTGTTCGGGCTCGGGCTCGGGCGCGGGTTCACGTTCGTGTTCGGGCCCGTGCGCGTGTTCGGGTATGGGCTCGGGTTCGGCCTCCACCGTGGCGAAGGTCTGCACCTGCGTGTCGTGGCAGTACCACCAGCGGTCGTGCTCGAGGTCGAGCAGCCACGCCGACTCCCCGTCGACGACCACGCCCACCCGCAGGCCGACGCTGCGGTCCCGGAAGGTCTGCAGGTCGATGTCGCCCGCGGCGAGCTGTTCGACCAGCTGCCGGTACGCGGACAGCGCGCGCTCCAGTCCGGCCAGCAGCGGCCGCGGATCCGCGATCGACGCCGGCGGGTGTCCGGTGCCCGGCGGGGAGTCCGGCAGGGCGATCAGGAGCCGGCCGTCTACCCAGGCGGCCCAGCCGTTCGCGCACAGGATCCGGGCCCAGTCGCCCACGGTGTCGGTGATCCGGACCGGTAGGAGCGCGTCCAGCCAGGCCGAGGGCTCCGAGGTGTCCGGGCCGGCCCAGGTCGGCATCCCGTCCAGCGGCGTCACGTGGGTCGGCCGGAAGCCGGTGTCGTCCATGGCGTGGGCCTCCAGGGGCAGGGGGGCGGTCCTCAGCCTCGCATGATCGTCGGCTCGTGGCGGCGCAGGAGCCGGGCCACGATCAGGCCCAGGACCAGCGACATCAGCACCATGGCGGCCATGTCCCACAGCCAGGTGCCGGCCTTGTGGGCGAACAGCGGGTCCGTGGCCACGGTGCCCTGGACGACCTGCCGCAGATCGATCGTGGAGGCCATGGCGGCCAGCGCCCAGCGGGAGGGGACGAGCCACGAGAGCTGCTCCAGCACCGGGACGCCGTGCAGCCGCAGCAGGGCGCCGCAGAAGACGACCTGGACGATCGCCAGCAGCACCAGCAGCGGCATCGTCACCTCCTCCTTGCGCACCAGGGCGGAGACCACGAGCCCGAGCATCATCGCGGTGAAGGAGAGCATCGCCACCGCGAGCGTGATCTCGATCGGGGCCGGCAGCAGCACGCCGCCGCCGTGCGCCCTGACCCGCACGCCGGCCAGGCCGATCACGGTCATCACCACGGCCTGCGCGACGGTGATGGCGCCGAGCACGATGATCTTCGACCACAGATAGGCGGACCTGGACAGGCCCACGGCTCGCTCGCGGCGGTAGACGGCCCGTTCCTTGACGAGCTCGCGCACGGAGTTCGCCGCACCGATCAGCAAGCCGCCGACGCACAGGATGAGCAGCGCGTTCAGCGCCGTCGAATCGTCCAGCCGGCTGCCGGCCAGCGCGCGGGCCATGGCGCCCATCACGAACGGCAGGATGATCATGACCGCGAGGAAGGTGCGGTCCGCGGACAGCGCGGCCACATAGCGGCGCACCAGCGTGCTCAGCTGACCGAGCCAGCTCTGGGCCTTGGGCGGCTCCGGGTACTTGATCTCGGCCGCGGCCTGCGCGGGCACGCGCTCCATGGTCCCGGCGATGTATTGCCGGTAGGGGTCGGACTCCTGGTAGCGGCCGGCCCAGTCGCGGTCCTGCTCGGTCTCGAACGCCTCGAACGCCTCCGGCCACTGTTCGAACCCGAAGTAGCCCAGCGCCTTGTCCGGCGGCCCGAAGTACGCGATGTGCCCGCCGGGGGCGAGCACCAGGAGGCGGTCGCAGACGTCGAGGTTGAGCACGCTGTGGGTCACCACGATCACGGTGCGGCCGTCGTCGGCGAGGCGGCGCAGCAGGTGCATGACGGAGCGGTCCATACCGGGGTCCAGGCCGGAGGTCGGCTCGTCCAGGAACAGCAGCGAGGGCTTGGTCAGCAGCTCCAGCGCGACGCTCACCCGCTTGCGCTGGCCTCCGGACAGGCTGGAGATGACCTGGTCGGCGCGCTGCTCCAGGCCGAGTTCGGTGATGACCTCCTGGACCCGGTCGGCCCGCTCGGCCTGCGCGGTGTCGCCGGGGAAGCGGAGCTCGGCGGCGTAGGACAGGGCGCGGCGCACGGTCAGCTGGGTGTGCAGGATGTCGTCCTGCGGAACCAGGCCGATGCGCTGGCGCAGCTCGGCGTAGTCCCGGTACAGGTCGCGGCCGTCGTAGCGGACGCTTCCCCGGTCGGCTGGCCGCATCCCGGTCAGCGCGTTGAGCAGGGTGGACTTGCCGGCGCCGCTGGGTCCGACCACGGCCAGCAGGGACTTCTCGGCGACCGGGAACGAGACGGCGTCCAGCAGCAGCCGGGCCGGCGCTCCGACCTGCACCGAGAGCCCCTCGACCTGCAGAGCGATGACGCCGGTGTCGACGAACTCCTGGAGCTCGTCGCCGACCAGGCAGAAGACCGAGTGCCCGATGCCGACCAGGTCGCCGGGCTGCACCACCGCGCTGAGCACGGGCTGGCCGTTGAGGAAGGTGCCGTTGTGGCTGTCCAGGTCGACGATCTCGTAGCGCCCGTCGGGGCGGGCGCGCAGTTCGGCGTGCGAGCGCGAGACGCTCAGGTCGTCGACGACGAGGTCGTTCTCCAGGGCGCGGCCGATGCGGATGGTGCGCTCCGGCAGTCGCCGCACCGTGGTCGGCTGGCGGTGGGAGCCGGTGATCGCGGTGAGCGCGGAGGGCCGCTCGGCCCGCTTGGGGGCCGCCGGCTTCGGCGCGACGAGCGCGGCCAGCGGCCCGTCGGTCGGGTTGCCGAAGCGGATCTTGGTGCCCGGGCCGACGTCGAGGTGCCGCACCCGGTGCCCGACGGCGTCGAAGGTGCCGTTGGTGCTGCCGACGTCGTCCACGCTCCAGTGACCCTCGCGGACGTGCAGGACGGCGTGGTGCCAGGAAACCCGCGGATCGCCCAGTACGACGTCCCCGAGCGGATCGCGCCCGATCTCGTACTCGCGACTCGGGATCAGCACCCGGCGGTCGCCGTCGGTATCGAGGATCAATTCCGCGCCTGGCTGGTCAGCCATAGTTACGAGCCTAGCCCCGGCGGCAGGCTCCCGCCCGTCGCCGCGACCGCGAAGGCGCAGGCGACCAGCAGGAGTACGGACCGAGTAAGGACTTCAGTATTCGCCCTTGATGACGAAGAACGACCCGCGGATCACCCCGGCCAGCTTCGACTTCTGGCGTGCGAACTTGAAGCGCGGCGCGAGTTCCTCGGGGACCTCCATGCCTTCCGAGAGTTTGAACCCGACGGCGCGCTTCCCGCTGTCCTCGATGGTGTACATGACGTTGATCGACAGGCCGGACTCGTAGAACACGTAGGCCATCCGGATGCCCTCCACCTCGAAGGCGGTCGCTTCCAGCGGCCGGGAGGCGATGACGATGTCGCGCTCCTCGGACAGGATGCGGGTCACCCAGTCGAGCGCCTCCGGCGCCTCGTCGGCCGGGCTGACGGTGAACACATGATCGTACTTATTCTTGAAGTAGCGCGCCTCGTTGGCGCGCAGGCCGGCCAGGGCGTCCGCGACCGGGGACGATTCCAGGCCGGTTGTGGACACGTTCTCGAAATCGACGGTGTAGGGCATGAGCCCAGGCTAGCCAGGCTCAGCGCCGCGGGAGCATCATCGGCCCGTCTCGGAGTGTCAGGCCTTTGCTGTCTCGCCTGTGTTTTCTCACCTGTGCTGTCTCACCTCTGCCGTCTCACCTCTGCCGTCTCAGTACCCGCTCGAAGCCGCCTCGGCGGCCGGGCCCGGAGAGTCGTCGCCGGCGAGCCGGCGGTCCAGGTCGGCCAGGATCGACGCCGTGGCCGTGGCGCCGAAGCGGGTGGCGCCCAGGCTGTGCAGCGCCAGCAGCGCGTCCAGGGTGCGCACGCCGCCGGCCGCCTTGATCGCCACGGCGGGCGACACGGTGCGGCGCATCAGGGCGATGTCGGCGGCGGTGGCGCCGCCGGCGGCGAACCCGGTGCTGGTCTTGACGAACGCCGCGCCCGCCGCCTCCGCGGCCTGGTAGCCGGCGATCTTCTCCTCGTCGGTCAGGTAGGAGTTCTCGAAGATCACCTTCACCGGGTGTCCTTCGGCGGCCCGGACGACGGCGGCGATCTCGGCGTGGGTGAACGCGGCGTCGCCGGCGCGCAGGCGGCCGATGTCGATCACCATGTCGATCTCCCGGGCGCCGAGGGAGACCAGCTCGCGGGTTTCGAAGACCTTCGTCGCGGTGGTGTTGCCGCCGTGCGGGAAGCCGACGACGGTGCCGACGGCCACGTCGCTGCCGCGCAGCGCCGCCGCGGCGGCCGCGACGTCGCAGGGGCGCACGCACGCCGACGCCGTCCGGTGCTCCAGCGCGACGGCCAAGCCGGCCTCGACGTCGGCCGGGGTCAGTTCGGGGCGCAGCAGCGAGTGGTCGATCATCTTCGCCACCGCGGCGCGGGTGGGCAGCGGGCCGCTCCAGCGCGGGACGTCGAGCGAGGTGACGGACATGGAGTGCTCCTTCGGGGTATGATCGAGGCTCAGCTGTCTATACAGCCTATACAACTTCTTCCGAGGAGGCGCGCGCCGGCCATGGCAGCACCGCAACCGCTGTACGAGCGCATCGGCCGGCAGCTGCGCCGCCGCCTGGACGCCGCCGAGGACGGGGACCCGTTCCCCTCCGAGCCGCGGCTGGCCGAGGAGTTCGGCGTCTCCCGGATGACCGTGCGCGCCGCGCTGGCGGGCCTGGAGCGCGACGGCCTCATCGAGCGGGTGCCCGGCCGCGGCAGCTTCGTGCGCAAAGCCGCCGCCGAACGGCCCGTCGGCACCCTGCTCAGCTTCCACGATCAAGCCCTGGCCGCCGGTCACACCCCGCGTTCACGCGTCCTGCGGGCCGGGCCGCGACCCGCCTCCGGGCAGGAGGCGGCGGCCTTGTGGCCCGACGGCGCCCCGCAGCCGGCCGAGGTGGTCGCCATCAGCCGGATCCGGCTGTTCGACGACCTGCCGATCGCCGTCGAACATGCCGTCTTCCCGGCCGCTCTGGAGGCCCTGCTCACCACCGACCTGGAGACCGGGTCGCTGCACAACGCCTTGCGCCGGCTCGGAGTCCGGCCGACGCTCGGCTCCTCGGTCCTCACCGCGCGCACCGCCGGCGACGACGCCGCCGGGCTCGGCGTCACCCCCGGCACGCCGATGCTCGTCGAGACCCGCACCATCCACGATCAGCACGGCGATCCGGTCGAGCACACCGTCAGCTCGTACGTGGCGGACCGTTACGCGCTCAAGGTCGAGTTCTCGGTCGTCACGTCGAACGACCCTGACACACCCACGGTCGGATCAAAGACCAATCGGCAGTGATCAACCCTCATGCATTCGCACCATGCGCAGAACCCTCAGCTCGTGTCTGATCGCCGGGGCCGTCGGGCTGTTCGGCGGCCCCCCGGCAGATCGTCGACAGGGTGCGCATCACCTATCCCGACCCGCAGGCCGGCGGCCTGGTCCCGGCCGACGTGACGGTCACGGTGGCGCCCACCAACGCTGTCGGACGTCCCGGCGCCGGGCGTCCAGCCGTGCTGGCTGTTCTCCAAGATGCCGCTGTACCTCGACGTGGTCGACTTGTATCCGGAGACAGGCAGCTGAAATGAGCCCACTCTTCGCCCCTTGGCCGGGGCGGCGGAGAGCGCCTGCCGCATAGCGTGATCGTCATGAGCGATGCAATAGACAGCCGGGCCCGGGGATTCCTGCTGCGCCCCGGCGAAGGAGTCCGGCTGGAGCTGCCCGATTGGCAGATGAATGTGAAGGTGGCTGCCTCGGACACCGCCGGGGCGGCCACTGTCGTGGAGGGGATTCTGGCGCCCGGGCATCCGGGGCCCGCGCCGCATGTCCACGACGGTCACGATGAGTGCTTCATCGTGCTCGAAGGGCGCATGCGGTTCCGGGTGGACGAGGGGTTCCGGACCGCGGCGGCCGGGGACACGGTGTTCGCCGGTCGCGGGCTGGCCCACGGATTCGGCAACCCGTTCGCCGAGTCGGCGCGGTATGTGGTCCTGCTGACACCGAGCGGATACGAGGACTACTTCGCCGAGGTGGCGGCGCGGATCGAGCAGGTCGGCGGCAGGCCTGATCCGGAGTGGAGCGCCGCGCTGATGGCCCGATACGCGACGCGGCCCGTCGAGGTGCTGGCCGATCCGGGCGAACGTAAGTTTTCCTAAGGAATCATTCACGGCGGCTTAAAGACCGGGTTCCACCATGCACAGGATGCGAGTGCATGAGAACGGTCTTCCAGTCGGCGGCGGTCTCGGGCTGCGGCGGCTCAACGCCACCGTGGCCACGGCCGCCGGCGTCGTGACGGTGCCCCGCCGGCGGCCGGTCGCCCGGCCGTTCACCGTCCTCGGTGAGCCGCTGCGGCGGGTGCTGCCCGTCGTGCTGGTGATGCTGGCCGTCGCCGGTTCGCTGGTGGTGCTCGTGGTGGCCCGGGCGCCGCAGCTGTCGATCGTCGACGAGGCCGCGCACGCCGACTACGCCTACCAGGTCTCGCACGGACGCCTCCCGGCCAAGGGCGCGCTCGTCGACTCCGAGATCCGCTACGAGTGGTACTGCCACGATCTCGGGGGCGCGGTGTCCTCGGCGGGCTGCACCGCGGGATTCACCGACGACTTCCAGGCGGACGCGCAGGACTACACATTCGGCGACCCGCCGTTGTACTACCTGGTCACCGGTTATCTGGGCCGGGCGCTGAGCCCGCTGGTGCCGGGGGCCCACGACTTCATCACCGCCGGCCGGGTCGTCGGCGCGCTGTGGCTGTTCGCCGGGATGCTCGTGTTGTATCTCGCGCTGCGCGCGTTCCGTGTGGAGCAGCGTTATGCCTGCCTGGGCGCGGTGCTGCTGCCGTTGTGCCCCGGTGTGCTGGCCGCCGCGAGCTCGCTCACCAGCGACGCGCCGTCCGCGTTGTGCGGGGCGGCGGCGCTGTATGTGCTGGCCCGGGTGATCGTGCAGGGCCGGACCGGCTGGGTGGTGCCGTTCGCCGTCACGGCCCTGAGTACCGGGACGAAGATCCTGAACGGCCTGCCGATGCTGGTGGTCGGCGGGGTCGCCGTGGCCCTGGCGGTGGGGGCCTGGCGGCGCGGCGACCGGGGCGCCGCGCTGCGTACCGGTCGGATGGCGCTCGCGGTCGCGGTCGCCTTCTGCCTCGTCTACGGCGGCTGGACGGTGTTCCAGAGCGGACGCGGCCAGGCCGGCTGGGTGAACCCGAACCTGGCCGACGGCCTGCCGCCGGCCGGATCCGCGGCCGGCGACCTGCTCAGCAACCTGTTCGGCACGTTCCAGCACCTGACGACCGACTACTGGCTGGCCGACAACGTCAACGGCGAGTCGGTGGTGATCTGGGCGACCCTGCTGTGCGTGGTGCTCGGCGCCGCGCCCTTCGCGCTGATGGCCACCAGCCGCGTGCGGTCCTGGGGCTGGCAGCTCGCCGTCGGCACCGCGATCGGCATCTCGGCGGTCGCGGTGGTCGTGGAGACCCAGGTGTTCGCGACGAGCGGGCGCTACTTCGCGGTCGTCGCCGGCCGGTACGCGCTGTGCTTCCTGCCGTGGGCGATCGCCTGCCTGGCGGTTGTGGCGAGCCGCCGCGGGCTCTCGCGCAGCGGGATCGCGTTCACCGGTCTCGGGTTGACCGTGATGCTGCTCGCCACGACCGGACTGTTCACCCTCGGGCCGGCGCTGAGCAGCCGGACGGCGTTCCTGGTCGGCTGACCGGCGCGGCGCGGCGCGGCGCGGGTGTGGTGCGGGTGCGGCGCTGCGCGGCCAGCCCTCAGCCGCTGGCGGGCTGCTGGCTGGGGACCTTCAGCGGCAGCATCAGGTAGCGGAAGTCCGGCTGTGCCGGGACGTCGAGCGCGGCGCGGCCCATGAGCACGGTCGGCCGCGTGGGCTCGGTGAACGACAGCTGCGCGTACGGCGTGTCCAGGGCGGCCAGGCCGTCCAGCAGGTAGCTCGGGTTGTAGGACACACTGATGTCCTCGCCGTCCAGGACGGCCTCCACCGCCTCCGAGGCGTGGGCCTCGTCGCCGCTGCCGGCTTCCAGGGTGACCTCGCCCTGGATGAACGCCAGCTTGATCGGCGAGGTGCGCTCGGCGACCAGCGCCACGCGCTTGGCCGCTTCCAGGAACGCGGCGGTCTCCACCATCGCGGTCGTGGTGTACGCCTCCGGGAGCAGCGAGCGGTACTTCACGAACTCGCCGGCCAGCAGGCGCGAGGTCATGGTGCGCGACCCGCCCGCGCCCTCGGCGGCGCCCCGGGCCGACTCGAAGCCGATCAGCCCGTCGCCGAGGCCGCCGTCGGCCAGCGCCAGCCGGACCCAGTCGCCGCCGGCCAGGGCCCGCGCGGTGTCGGCGAGGACCTTGTAGGGGATCAGCGCGGTCTCCGAGACGTCGGCGCGTTCGGGCTTCCACGGCAGCTCCCGGATCGCGAGCCGGAAGCGGTCGGTGGCGACCAGGGTGAGCTTCTCGCCCTCGATCTCCACCCGGATCCCGGTCAGCATCGGGATGGTGTCGTCGCGTCCGGCGGCGATCGCGACCTGTGCCACGGCGCCGGCGAAGCCGGAGGCCATGACCGAGCCGGTGGCCTCGGGCATCGCGGGCAGACCGGGGTAGTCCTCCACCGGCAGCGTCTGCAGGCTGAACCGCGTCGACCCGCAGGACAGCAGCAGCTTGGAACCCTCGGTGGCGAACTCCACCGGGCGGTTCGGCAGCGACTTGGCGATGTCGGCGAGCAGCTTGCCGTGGATCAGGATCCGGCCGGGCTCGGCGACCTCGGCCCGGACCTCGGCCCGCGCCGAGACCTCGTAGTCGAACCCGCACAGCGTGACCGTGCTGTCCCCGGTCTGGCTCTGGTCCGCCTGGAACAGCAGGCCGGAGAGCACCGGCGCCGCGGGCCGGCTGGGAAGGGAACGGGCTGTCCAGGCCACTGCCTCGGAAATGGTGTCGCGCTCGATCCGGAACCTCACCGGCGCCTCGCCTCCTGTCGCTGCGGGTAACAGAGCTCTGAGTACACCACCCGGCGCCGACGCTCGGCCCGGCGATCAGACGAAGAACAGGTTGAACTGGTCGATGACCGCCTGCGGCTGCTCCTCGACGAAGTAGTGGCCGGTGTCCGGCACCACCACGACCTGCACGTCGGTCCCCTGCGTCGGCAGCGTCGCCTGCATCTGCGCGGCGAACAGGGTGTTGACCATGCCCAGCAGCGGCACCGTCACCTTGCCGTACGTCGCCAGGTCGGTGATGTCCTGGCCGAAGGTCTGGTACCAGCCGTTGCCGCCGCGGATGCCGTCCGGGGCGTTGTAGGCGCTCGTGTAGACGGCACGGTCCACAAGCGTGACAGCATCCTGGTTCAGCAGAAGGTTGTCGAACATCCAGTCCACGATGTACTGCGCGCGGCCGGCCACCAGTTCCTCCGGCAGGCCGGCCACCTGGTTGAAGGCGAACCACCAGGGATAGAACGGCGAGCCGGGCTGCGGCAGCATCGGGATCTGGTAGTAGCCCGGGTTCGGGTGCACGACGTCGAGCATCGCCACGCGGCGCGCGGCCTGCGGGTAGTTGGCGGCGAAGGCGAAGGCGACCATGGAGCCGATGTCGTGGCCCGCGATGTCCGCCTGTTCGTAGCCCAGCGCCTGGATGAAGCCGTGGACGTCGCCGGCCATCGTCTTCTTGTCGTAGCCGCCGGCCGGCTTGTCCGAGCCACCCATGCCGCGCAGGTCCAGGGCTATCACCCGACGTCCGGCCGCGGCCAGCGCCGGCATCACCTTGCGGTACTCCCACCAGGTCTCCGGCCAGCCCGGCAGCAGGATCAGCGGCGCGCCCTGGCCGCCGGCGACATAGTGCAGGCGCAGGCCGTCGACGGTGACGTACCGGCTCGTGAATCCAGCTCCGAGGGATTCGGCCAGGTGCGCGTCGCTGAGGGCTGCGGCAGTGCTCGCGGCCGGGGCGGCGCCGCCGTCGGCCGGGGCGGCGGAGGCCAGGGCCGGGGCCGGGCTCGCCGCGGTCAGCGCGGCGGTGCCCATGCCCAGGGTGAGCGCGCTCCGTCGGTTCAAAGTCACTGTTCTGTCTCCTCGGTGAGGGGAACGGCGGGATATTTATCAGGGGTCTGTTTCACCCGTGTCCCGACTACCCCACCGGGCTCACGGGTAACCGCCCCGCCGTCGCCGGACAAGGGTCGCGCGGGCCCCGGCAAGGGTTCGGCAGCCTCAGCGGCACGTCAGGACACGGTCAGGTCAAGGACTGAGTCAGGGCTCGGGCACGTTGTCTAGACCTCTGGGCGCGATTACGGTGCCGCACAGCGGGGCGACCGACCTCATCTGCCGGTCGGCCGCCGATTCCCGGTCCAGGACGGAAGGCTCGCGGCACGCCGCGCGCCCATGTCCCCTTGCCATGGAAAGGAGTCCGAGTGGACAAGATTCGCTCGGCGTCACGCGCACGATCCGGGTGGGCCGCCCGGCTCGCGGCCCTCGGGGCCGCGGCCGCGCTGGTCTGGGGCGGCTTGGGCGGTCCGGCCTCCGCGGCCTCGGCCGCCTCGGCCGCCGGCACCCAGCAGGCACCGGACTACGTCCGGTCCTGCGCCGTCCCGACGCACGAGGGCCAGATGGCGTGTCTGGCCCTGCGGCGCACCGACGTGCCGGCCCACCGCGCCACCGCCGTACCCGCGGCCGTCTCCGGCTACGGTCCGTCCGACCTGGCCAGCGCCTACAACCTGCCGTCCGGCGGCGGGGCCGGGCAGACCGTCGGCATCGTGGACGCCCAGGACGACCCGAACGCCGAGAGCGACCTGGCGGCCTACCGGTCCAACTTCGGGCTGCCGGCCTGCACCACCGCCAACGGCTGCTTCCGGAAGATCGACGAGAACGGCGGCACCAGCTATCCGACCCCTGACACCGGCTGGGCCGGGGAGATATCCCTGGACCTGGACATGGTCTCGGCGGTCTGCCCGCAGTGCCACATCCTGCTGGTCGAGGCGACCTCGGCGAACATGGGCGACCTGGGCACGGCGGTCAACGAGGCCGTCGCGCAGGGCGCCAAGTTCGTGTCCAACAGCTACGGCGGCTCCGAGGACAGCTCGGACACGTCGTCGGACTCCAGCTACTTCTACCACCCGGGTGTGGCGATCACGGCCAGCACCGGCGACTCCGCCTACGGCGCGGAGTACCCGGCGACGTCGCAGTACGTGACGGCGGTCGGCGGCACCTCGCTGACCCGGGGCGGCGGCACGCGCGGTTGGAGCGAGTCGGTGTGGTACACCAGCTCCACGGAGGGCACCGGCTCAGGGTGCTCTGCGTACGACCCGAAGCCGTCCTGGCAGCACGACACCGGCTGCTCGCGGCGCATGGAAGCCGACGTCTCCGCGGTGGCCGACCCGGCCACGGGCGTCGCGGTCTACCAGACCTACGGCGGGTCGGGCTGGTCGGTCTACGGCGGCACCTCGGCGGCCTCGCCGATCGTCGCCTCCGTATGGGCGCTGGCCGGCGCGCCGAACTCCGGCGACATCGCGGCCCAGTACCCGTACAACCACACGGGCAGCTTCAACGACGTCACCTCCGGCCGGAACGGCAGCTGCTCGCCGGCCTACTTCTGCACCGCGCAGGCCGGCTACGACGGTCCGACCGGCTGGGGCACGCCGAACGGCACCGCGGGCTTCAGCTCGGGCTCGAGCGCCGAGACCGTCTCGGTGACGAACCCGGGCGCCCAGAGCACCGCGGTCGGCGGCGCGGCGTCGCTGCAGATCTCGGCGACCGACTCGGCCGGCAAGGCGCTGACCTACAGCGCCACCGGGCTCCCGGCCGGCCTGTCGATCAGCGGCAGCGGCCTGGTCTCCGGCAAGACGACGACCGCGGGCACCTCCTCGGTCACCGTGACCGCGTCCTCCGGGACGGCCACCGGCACGGCCACCTTCACCTGGACGGTCAACGGTTCGGGCGCTGAGACGGTGTCGGTGCGCAACCCCGGCGGCCAGACCGGCACGGTCGGCACCGCGGCGTCGCTGCAGATCTCCGCCGCCGACTCGGCCGGCAACCCGCTGACCTACAGCGCCACCGGCCTGCCCGCGGGCCTGTCGATCAGCGGCAGCGGTCTGATCTCCGGCACCCCGACCACGGCCGGGACCTCCTCGGTGACCGTGACCGCGACCTCCGGGACGGCCACCGGCTCGACCACCTTCACCTGGACCGTCACCGGCGGTTCCGGCGGCGGCTGCACCGGCCTGACCCCGTGGAACGCCACCACCTCGTACGTCCCGGGCGACGTGGTCTCCTACAACGGCCACAAGTACACGTCCACCTGGTACTCGACCGGGGCCACCCCGGGCGCGCCGGCCTCGTGGGCGGTGTGGACGGACAACGGGACCTGCTGAGACAGGAGGGCCCGGCAAGGCGTTCAACCCTGGGGTGGAGGCGTGGATTCCACCCCCGTCCCACCTCAGGGTTGAAGAAACAGCAGGTCGTCGGCTTGCATAGTCGTAGTCATGACGACAACCGACTGGATCATCGACATCGCGCTCGTCCTGATCGTCTTCCGCCAGCTGCGCGAGGAGCGGATCTCCAAGGCCACGTTCATCGTGCCGATCGCGATGATCACCTTCGCGGCGAAGAACTACCTGCACGGCATCCCCACCGCCGGCAACGACCTGGTGCTGATCGCTGTGTTCACCGGTGTCGGCGTCGTGTTCGGCCTGTTCGGCGGCCTGCTCACCCGGGTGCGGACCCTCAACGGCCACGCGCACATCAAGGCCACCGCCGGCGCCGCCGCACTGTGGGTCATCAGCATGGGCTTCCGCCTGGGCTTCGCGGTCTGGTCCTCCCACCCCTCCGGCGCCGCACACCTCACCAAGTTCTCGGCCGCCCACGACATCACCAGCGGCCAGGCCTGGGTCACCGCCCTGATCCTGATGGCCTTCAGCGAAGTCATCGTCCGACTGAGCACCATCGGCGCCCGCGCCTGGACCCTGTCCTCGCACACCACCCACGAGCCGGTGCGGGAACCGGCGGGTGACCTGGACTGGCTGATCCAGGAGGCGAGGATCCCGTCGAAGGCGAGCCGCTGAGCGAGGGCCGTCGACGCCTTGTGGCCCGACTCGGAAGTTCCGAGTCGGGCCACATCGCTTTGGCTCAGACCAGTTCACACACGCCGAGCTGCTGCACCAGCTGCAGAGTGTCGGCGTTGACCCAGTACTCGGCGAGCATGCCGTCCTGGATGCGCAGGGTGTCGGTCCCGGTGAAACGGACGCGGTTGCCGACGGCGGACTCGGACCCGCCCGGGAAGCCGCCGGCGTAGGTGCCCTCGGCGCTCCAGCGGACCACCAGGTAGTCGTCGGTGACGATGGGGCCGACGGTGAACTCGAAGGTCAGGCCGCGCAGGACGGTGTGGATTCCGGCGACCCAGTTGTTCAGGCCCTCGCGTCCCCGCACGGTGTCCTCGCCGGAGCCGGTGATGGGGGCGGCGTGCGCGACGAAGTCGGGGGCGATGATCCGGTCGGTCTGCGACAGGTCGTTGTTCCACAGGTCCCGCCAGGGGTTGGCGAGCAGGGCGTTGGTGGAGGCGGACATGGTGGTTTTCCTTTCAGCCTTCGAAACTGTTCAGGTCGGCGTCGGGGATCCAGGAGCCGTGGACGCCGGCGGTCACCCGCCGCGGCAGGTGCACGGTGGCGATCCGGTCGAGGCCGGAGGCGTCGAGGACGAGCAGCTGGGAGGCGTCCTGCTTGAGGTCGGAGACCACGGTGAGCAGATAGCCGTCGTCCTCGCGGGCGGCCCCGGCGGCGGCGACGAACACGGCCTCGCTGGGCAGGCGCGCGTCGCCGACGTGGTGGATGCGGCGGGCGCCGGTGGTGCGGTCGTACTTGACGACTCCGTACCCGCCGAAGCCCTTCTCGTCCGGGAAGGAGATCGCGTACTGATAGCGGTTCTCGGCACCCAGGTACTGCTCGTTGAGGGTCGGGAACTCCACGGTCAGGTCGTCGATGATCTGCTCGTCGACGGTGCCGGCCGCGGTGTCGACGACCCAGCGGCGGGTGTAGGACCGGCTTCCGGGCTCGGTGCCGCGTCCCGGCGCGCCGATCCACCAGTTCCAGGACAGGTGGAAGCCCTCGCGGTCCACGGTCGGGCCCTCCAGGACGATGCGGCCCCGGGCGTCCTCGTACGCGTTGGAGACGTGCAGCAGGTTGCCGGGCTCGACGCTGAACCAGCGGATCTGCCGGGCGCCGTCCTCGCCGCGCGGCATGACGCCGATGCGGGCCGGCTGCAGGTCGCTCCAGCCGTAGGGGATGCCGGAGTGGTCAGACGGATCGAAGGTGACGTTGCCCTCGATGAAGACCACGTGCCGGCCGGTGATGGCGAAGTCGTGCTTGAGCGAGGCGGTGGCGTCCGGGACCTCGGTGCTGTACAGGATCTCGCCCTTGGCGTCGGCGACGTGGTAGACGAGGAACGGCGGGAACGGGGAGGACCCGAAGAAGTGGAGTTCACCGGTCGCAGGGTCCTGCTTCGGGTGCGCGGTCATCGCGGTGCGCAGCTTGCCGTGGAAGTCGTAGGCGCCGACGGTCTCCAGCTCCGGGGTGAGCTCGAAGGGGAGGTTCGACTCGCACAACGCCAGCAGCCGGCCGCCGTGCTCGATGATGTGGGTGCCGGCGGTGCTGGCGGTCAGGTCCGGGCCGTGCTCGGTCATGTAGGGCGCGCCGTCCAGCGCGGGAGTCTTCACCCAGCGGTTGCGGTACCACTCGGCGCGTCCTTCGCGCAGGCGGATGCCGTGCACCATGCCGCTGCCCTTGAACCAGTGGGTCGGGGTCACGCCGGCCTTGGGGTTGTGCCCGTTGCGGAGCAGCCGGCCGGTCAGCTCGGGCGGCAGGGTGCCCTCGACGGTGAGCCCGGTGGCGGTGATCTCGTCGGGGACGGGAGTGAAGTGGCCGGTCAGGTAGGGCTTGGGGGAGTTCATGGCAGGACCTCTTTCTGGATGTGGATGTGGTGGTTCAGCAGCGGTTCAGTGAGTGGTCTGATGAGCAGCGGCACCAGCAGCGCTGTGGCCGCCATGACGGCCGCCGAGACGGCGAACGCGGCCCGGTAGCCCGCAGTGAGCGCCTGGAGATGCGATTCGTGGGTCGCCGCGTGGGCGGTCACCGAGCCGGCCAGGGTGGCCAGGGCGGCGAGGCCGACGGCGCCGCCGACCTGGCGTGTGGTGTTCACCAGGCCGCCGGCCAGTCCGGCGTCCCGCGGCGGGACGCCCTCCACGGCGAGTGAGGTGAGGTGCACGAACGCGATGCTCAGACCGAGCCCGACCAGGATGCTGGGCCCCAGGATGTCGGCGAGATAGCTGCCGCCGGCGCTGATCCGGGACAGCCACAGCAGACCCGCGGCCTCGGTGAGCATGGCCCCGGTCACGGTCGCGGTGGTGCCCAGACGCCGGCGGATGCGCGGGGCGAGTGCGGATCCGAGCATGTTGGCCGCGGCGAGCGGCAGCTGGCCCGCGCCCGTGATCAGCGGGCTGGCTCCGAGGACTTGCTGTTGGTAGAGCGGCAGGAAGAAGAACAGGGCGATCCATATGGACCCCAGCAGCGCCATCAGCAGGTTGCCGACACCGACTCGTCCGGTGGCGAACAGCCGGGGCGGTATCAGAGCGTTCGGCGTGCGCAGCTCGATCCGGACGAAGACGGCCAGCAGCACGGCCGAGGCGGCGAGGGCGTACAGCACCGGGCCGTTCGTCCAGCCGGCACTGCGCGCGGTGGTCAGGCCCCAGACGAGGCCGGTGAGGGCGAGGGTGATGGCGGCCGTGCCGAGCAGGTCGAACTTCCCGGCCTCACGGTCGGCCGTTCCCGCCGGAACCACGAGCACCACCGCGACCGCGACCAGCGCGGACCCGATCGCGACACAGAAGAAGATCGATGACCAGCCCCACGCCTGGGTGAGCACCCCGCCCAGCAGAACGCCCCCGGCACCTCCGGCACCGGACACCGCGCCCCAGACCGCCAGCGCCCTGCCACGCTCGGCGCCGGACGGGGACAGCTCCATCGCCAGCGCCAGAGCGGCCGGCGCGATCGCGGCGGCTCCGAGGCCCTGTAAGGCACGGGCCGCGATCAGCGCCCCGGCGGAGCTCGCCGACCCGGCGGCGAGCGAGGCGCCCGCGAACACCAGGAGCCCGAGAATCAGCACCCTGCGCCGCCCGAGCATGTCGGCTGCCCGGCCGCCGGCCAGGAGCAGCGCCCCGAAGGCCAGCCCGTAGGCGTTGACCACCCAGGTGGTGCCGCCCTCCGACAGGCCGGCCCCGGCCCGGATCTGCGGCAGCGCGACGTTCACGATCGAGGTCGCGAGCATCACGGTGAACTGGGCCGCGGCCAGGGCGGTGAGCACCACCGCGCGCCGCGGAGGGGATGGTGTTTGCCCTGATCGCGGGCGCTGTGGCTTCATGACGCACAGCTTCGTGCGGGGTGCTGTCCACTCTCCAGGTCGTACGGGGGCGAGAACTGTTCACTGCTGTCCGCAGGTGTCCACCGCGGCGGACCGGAGCGGAGGCCGGCTCAGCGAGCCCCGTGCGTCTCCAGCTGCCACAAGGCTTCGCTGAGCAAATCAAGCCCCTGCCGAAGGTGCCGTCGGTAGGTCCCGTACGGAAGCCCGAGCCGACGTGCGGCCGCCTCCTGTGTCGGAGCGCCGGAGAAGTACCCGGCGGCCAGGGCCTCGCGGGCGCGCACGCCGCGCGGGTCGGCGGCCAGGCCGTCGACGCTCTGGCGGAGCAGGGCCCGGAGTTCCTCGACCGGGTCGTCGGTGAAGTCCGCCGCCAGGCGGGTGCGGGCCAGGGCGCAGGCGGCGAAGGCGGCCGGGTCGCGCCAGTGCGGCAGGGCCTCGCGGACCGCTTGGTCGAAAGCGGTGCGGGAGAAGGCCGGCGGTCCCGACGGCACCGATTCGGGGCCGGGCGGCATGAAGCGCAGGAGCCAGCTCTCCACGGACACCTCGCGCCAGTCGACGGCGAACACCCCGTAGGTGTGCTCGCCGACGCGGGGGCGGGCCCCGGTGTCGGCGAGGGTTCCGGCGACGCGCTCGCCCCAGGTCTGCGCGTCCTGGAAGACGGCGAAGCCGTAGGCGCGGCCGCGGGCCCGGGCGGATTCGGCGTGGGCGCGCGAGCTGCTCAGGTCGGTGACGCGGGAGGGGATCTGGTAGCGCTCCGGGTAGATCGAGAAACGGCTGATGCCTATGTGCTCGCCGGGCTTCACCGGGGCTGCGGCGTCCGCGTATTTCCAGGCCGCCGCGACAACGGGATCGGCGGCCAGGTCCTCCGGGTCGGCGGGTGCCGGCAGGGCGAGCCGCGCGGTGAAGGCCACCGTGCGGCCCGTGCTCACGAGCCGGTAGACGCTGAAAGCCTCCGGCTGGCGCCGCGCCCAGTAGCGGACGATCTCCGCCGAGGCGGGCCCCTCGGTCTCCTCCGCCATGCGCAGCACCATGTCGAGGTCTTCCGGCTGCAACGGACGGTCGTGCACCTCGTCCTCCCGGGACCAGGTACGCAGCCGCGCCAGGGTCTTCCCCTCGCGGAACAAGTAGAAGAGCTCGTCGGTGACTGTCCACCCGCGCTCCTCGGGGGCGTCGCGCAGCAGGCGCAGGTACTCGTCCGCGAGGCGCTGGCGCATCGCCACGAAGGCGTTGGGCGCACGCCACCGCAGGTCGGCGGCGAGGGTCTCGCGCGCGGCGTCGTGGGGATGGAGCCCGCGATGCGTGGACTCCATGAAGGGCAGATCCCGCAGCCAGGCGAACAGCTGATGGGCATCCTCCTCGGGCAGCACCGCCGAGAGCAGTTCCTCAGAGGTCGAATAAGCTTGAGCCGCCACTTCCAGAGCACGGCGGTGGGCGGCGCTGGGCACCTCGCCGATCAGCCCGGCCAGCAGCGTCCGCAGCACGTCGGCCGACGGCGCCCACATCTCCTCGCGGCCCCACCCCGCCGAGCCGGCGGCCGCGGCCAGGGCCAGCGCCAGCGGATTGCCGCCGGTGAAGCGCAGCACCCGTTCGCGCAGCTCCGGCTGGATGTCCGCGGCCGTCAGCAGACTCCGGGCCTGGTCCTCGGAGAACGGCTCCAGCTCGGCCACGTACAGCAGCCCCGCGCAGGCGGGGTCGGTGGTCCAGTGCACCGGCGGGCGCAGCCGGCCCGCCACGACCACCATGGCGTTGTCCGCGCCGCGGGGCAGGAACTGGTACCACAGCCAACTGGCCAGCCACTGGCAGTGCTCGAAGGAGTCCACGAACAGGACCGTGCCGGGCACGTCCAGGAACCGGCCCGCGGCCCGCTCGAAGTCCACCGGGTCCCGGCTCACGAAACGTCCGTCGAGCTCCACCAGCGTCCGGCCCGCGGTCCGGGCCTCGTCGGCCAGGCGCCGCAGCAGCGTCGATTTCCCGATGCCGCCGGGCCCGCAGAGCACGAACGCGAACGGCTCGGGCGGCTCGTCGCCCAGCGCGCGGGTGAAGAGCTGCAGCTGCTCGTCGCGGCCGATGAAGCTGCGCACCCGCGCAGACCTCAGCCGCTCTCCGACGGACACCATGGTGACTCCCGCTAATGGGTTATATCGGTCGGCGTCATGGCACGACGCTTTCGGTGACAGGAGTGAAGTCCAGGCACAAGGACGCCGGACCCCGGGTGTACAGGCCGGTTTCCCGGTACTCGAAGCCCGGACTGTAACGGACCTGATCGAACAGCGGCAGGAGCATCGCGGCGACCGTCTCGATCTCGGCGCGCGCGAAGGCCGCGCCGACGCACTGGTGCAGCCCCGCGCCGAAGGCCAGGTGCTGCGCGGCGGCGGTGAAGGAGCGGGCGGTGCCCAGGTCCGGACGGTCGATGTCGAAGGTGTCCGGGTCGGCGAAGGCCTCGGGATCGCGGTTGGCCGCGCCGATCAGGCCGAAGACGGTGGCCCCGGCCGGGATCGTGGTGCCGGCGAACACCGCGTCCCGCTCGACGTGGCGCGGGATGAGCTGGACCGGCGGGGTGTAGCGCAGCGTCTCGGCGATCGCGGCGGGCAGCAGGCCCGGATCCTGGCGGACCCGCGCCAGCTGCCCGGGATGGTCGATCAGGTGCTTGAACAGCAGGGCGATCGTCTTGTCGGCGGGCTCGGCGGCGGCCACCAGGACGTTGATCACCAGCGCGGTGACGTCCCGGTCGGTCAGGCCGATGCCGTCGAACTCGGCCGTGGACAGCTGCGAGACGAGGTCCGCGCCGGGCTCGCGCCGCCGCTGGGCGATCACCGGCGCGAGGTACGCCTCCAACTGCTCGGCGCAGTCCAGGCAGTGCCGCCGGCGCTCGGGCGTCAGGGCCAGGCTCGTGATGAACTCGGCCACCCCGCCGTGCCATCCGGCCACCTGCTGCCAGTCGGCCTTGTCCAACCCCAGGATGTCCAGCGCCGCGTACACGGCGAAGGGCTTGCCGAAGTCGTTGACGAGGTCGACCCGGCCCCGGGCCAGGAACGGCGCGAGGATCTCGGCGGCGTCCTCCCGGATGGCGCGGATCTGCTGCTGCAGCATCTGCCCGGTGAAGCCGCGCACGACGATCTTGCGCTTAGCTGTGTGCTCGGCCCCGGTCATCTGGGCCAGGACCGGCCCGCGCATCACCGGCTCGGCGCGCTCCTGCAACGTCGCGGTGCTGAACGCCTCGTGGTCGGTCAGCACCCGCCGCACGTCCTGGTGGCGCGAGAGGATGTAGCTGTCGATCGCCGGTTCGTAGTGCACCGGCGCCTCCTCCCGCAGCCATGCGAAGGAGGAATAGGGGTCAGCAGCGAAGTCGTCGGAGAGGATGCTGGGGCGCGCATCGACGTTCGGCATAGGCAGAGAATCCCCCAGAGAGCCCGGCGACCGCAAACCACAGAAGGGCTCGTGCCGACGTCGGCGGCTTTGGCGGACGCCGACGGCGTTGAGGATTCCGCGATCGCGAGGATTCGACCGCCGAGACCGCCGAGACCGCCGAGACCGCCGAGACCGCCGAGACCGCCGAGACCGCCAGGCCGTGACGGCCTGGCGGTCTCAGCGAGGTGGTACCCAGATGGGTTCTCAGCCTGGCGATCAGCCGCTTTCTCAGTCCTCGACGATGACCGTGCCCCGCGAGCCGCCGCCGAGGCCAGCGGCGATGCACAGCACCGAGCCGGCGAGCGCCAGCCACAGGCCGACCTGCAGGCTGTGGTCCGTGGAACGCTGCACCTGGATGATGAACAGCACCGCGCCGACCAGTCCGATCGCGCCGGCCAGGCGGGTCAGCCAGCCGGTGACGTCGGCCAGCCCGAGCACGGCCACCAGCCCGACCAGGATCGAGGCGCCGCCGATGGACTGCACGAGGTCGGTGGTGCCGCCGAAGCCGCTGTCGAACAGGGCGTGCCAGGAAACGTGGGTGCCCTGGGTGCTGCGCGTCCAGTTCATGAACGCGCCGACGATCAGGCCCGCCGCGCCGAGCGCGGTGAGCAGAATTCTGGACGTCACACCGGTCGATCCGGCTCGTGACATCGGCGTGTGGATCGCCATGGTGTCCGCCTCCTCACGGTGCCGGTTGACGAGTGTCGAAGGATTCTCCTTCGCATCGGCACCACCGGCTCCGGGTGTCCCGGTCTGCGGGTTCGAAACAAACAGCGTGCGAACCGCGGACGCCTCGGCTCACGCGGCGGCGCGCACCAGCCCGCGCCGCGCGGTCGCCCCGCCGGTGTCGACGACGACCGCCAGCAGCCGGTGGTTGATCGCCGTCTCGACGGCGTTGGCCCGGGAGGTGACGCCGAGCTTGCGGTAGACGCGCCGCAGGTGCGTCTTGACCGTCTCGATGGACAGCGACAGGTGCCCCGCCACCTGCGCCGAGGTCAGCCCGTGCGCCAGGCCGGCCAGCACCTGGCGCTCACGCGGGGACACGGTCGGCGCCTGGGTGTGCGGCTGTGCGGCCATCACCCCGCAGCCGTGCGCCAGGGCCACCGCGTGCGCGGCGTTGCGCGCGCCCAGGGCGCGGTAGATCCGCGACATGTGGCTGGCCACGGTGTCCGGAGCCATCCCCAGCAGCCGGGAGATCTCGTCCCGGCTGCGGCCCGCCGCGACCATGGTGAGCACCTCGACCTCGCGGGGGGTGAGCGAGCGGCGCCGGGCGTCGCCGGCGTTGACCCGCAGCCGGACCAGGCCGATGCGGGGCGCCGGGGCCCCGGCGCGTGTCGTGACGCCGACGTGGACTGAACGGACGGGGCTCATGACGGTCATCGCGGCGGACTCCAGATTCTCAGGGCGGCATCATGCTGCGGCACCGCTCGTTCAAGCCACGGCGGTGTCGCGCGCCCACATGTCCCGTTTCGCGGGGAGCATGCACGCGGGCCGGTCCTGAATTCCGGCGCCGATCGTCACCGCTCGGCGGCCAGCCGCACCCCCAGGCCGATGAACACGCCGCCCGTCGCCACATCCAGCCGCCGCTGAGCCCGCTGCCGCCGGCCGAGCCACCGGCCGATCCGGCCGGCCAGGACGCCGACCGTGCCGTCGACCACGAACTCCAGCGCGACGAAGACCGCGCCGAGGATCGCGAACTGGAGCCAGACGCGTCCCAGGCGCGGGTCGACGAACTGCGGCAGGAACGCGATGGTGAAGGTGACCATCTTCGGGTTCACCAGGTTCGTCAGCAGGCCGCGCAGGTAGGCCACGCGCCCGGGGACCCCGTCGGCCCGGTCGTCCAGGGCCGGGTGCCCCTCGCCCCGGTGGCGGATCGCCTGGACGCCGAGGAAGACGAGGTACGCGCCACCGCCGATGCGCAAAGCGGTGAAGGCCGCGGGCGCTGTGGCGAAGAAGGCGGACAGGCCCGCGGCGGCCAGCGCGATGTGCACGATCTCGCTGGTGGCCACGCCGGCCGTGGCGAGCAGGCCGGCGCGGGGGCCGCCGCGGACGCCGCAGCCCAGGACGAAGAGCATGTCGGGTCCCGGGCTGATCATCGCGACGGCGGTGGTGATGAGGAACAGGAGGAAAAGGTGCTGCTCGATCGGCATGGAGCAAGGGTTGCCGGGGTCGGACGGCCGGGCAACACGAATCCGGTCAGTGGGCGGTGCTGAGCGGCTCAGTGCCTGCGGGCGATGCCATGCAGCTCAGTGTCCGTGGTCGAGATGCAGCGCCCCGGTCGGCATTCCCCGCTCGCGGCCGCACGAGGTCAGCGCCAGTACTCTGCGGCCCCGAACGGTGTTGTCCGGACCGAGTTCGCCCGGGTTCACCGACAGCAGGCCGGCCACCGTTTCGGCATAGCCTCCGTCCTCCTCCTCCGGCAGCGCTTCGCCGATCTGCATCTCCGGTTCGAAGGCGTCGTAGAAGCGCACGATCTCACCGGCGCGCGCGACGCACCACGAGGTCCACCCGTCGCCGCAGCTGGTCCCGTACCAGTGGGCCTCGCCGAACTCGGCGCTCAGCCGCCGGCATTCCTGCTGCACCAGCGCGAACATCGTCTCGGGCTTGTGGTCCTCGGCGTGCTCCACCTCCGGCGAGATGCCGAAGGCCAGCGTCCAGCCGTCGATGGCGGGGGTGATGTAGCTGCGGCGGCAGGAACTGTGCGAGTACCAGTCGTGGTGGTCCCGGTTCCAGGCGTCCGCGCCCAGGCTCATGGGGACGGTCAAGGGATCGGACAGGTCCAGGGCGCGCAGCACCCTGTCCTGGTCCTCGGTCGGCAGGGCCAGCCAGCTGCCGCACAGGTGCATCGGTGCGGGTTCCTCGTCCAGGGCCTGGACTTCCAGGAAGCGGCGGATCGCCACCTGGTCGCGCGTGTCCATGCCCTGAAAACCGACCAGCTCCAGCAGCATCTCGCGCAGCTCCGGCCGCGCCACCTTGGCGGCGGTGCGCCGGGCCCGCAGCAGGAACGGGACGAGGTCCCGGCCCGCGGAGCCGAGGGTGTTGTAGGCGGCGATGCGGACGTCCCCGTCGGGGTCCGCCATCATCGCCAGGATCGCCTCGGCGTGCTGCTGGACCGCGTCGTCGTGGCCGCTGAGCGCGGCGACCGCGCCTTCACGCACCGGGGCGGCGTCGTCCGCGAACAAGGGCAGGAACGCCGCTGCCCGGTCGGCGATGTCCAGTTCCGCGAGCGCGTAGCGGAAGTGGGCGTTGGCCTTCTCGGGATGGCCGGCCCGCAGCGCGGTGATCAGCGGCTCGACGGCTTCGGCGCCGAAGTGCTGGAACAGCCAGGCCGGCGGCGACGTGGCGATCTCCGACTCGCCGGCGGCAAGGATCGGGATCAGCCGCTCGATCGCGGCCTGGCCGTACCGCGCGATCCGGGGTGCGAACTCGGTGAAGTTCCGGGTCTTCTCGAGCTCCGCTATCAGCTCGGCGAGAGGGTCTGAGGCCGGTGTCATGGGCTGAAGGGTAGTTGGGTGGAGACGCGGGTGGAGGCCGGGTGGAGACGGAAACGCCGCGGGCGTCTCCACCCGGCCTCCACCCGGGATCAAGCTGTGGACCGACGCGTCGCAGGGTGCGGGTTCCTACCGTTGAGGGTGTCGCCAAAACGTCGGACAACCTGGAGCAGCCCATGAATAGCAGCGTCTGGATCATCAACCTCGCGGTGCTGATCGCGGTGCTGGAGGCCGACCTGGGCCACCGGCGCATCACCTGGTTCCGGATCGCCAGGCCCCTGGTGTTGTCCGCGGTGATCGTCCCCATCTACCTGAAGCACACCGTGACCAGCGGGCACGGCCTGGCGCTGGAAGTGGTCGGGGCGGTGGCCGGGGTGCTGTTCGGGGTGGCGGCGGCCTCGGTGATGAAGGTGCGGCGCGACGCCGCGACCGGGCGGCCGGTCTCCGACGCGGGGGCGCTCTACGCCGCGTTGTGGATCGTGATGATCGCGGCCCGGCTCTTCTTCGTCTACGGATCCAACCACATCTTCCAGAACTCGCTCGGCCACTGGATGATGACCGAGCGCATCACCAAGAACGCGTTGACGGACGCGTTGGTCTTCATGGCCGTGACGATGACCCTGTCGCGCACGGCGGCCCTGGTCGGCAGGGCCGCGACGGCCAAGCCGGCGTCCGGGCTGGAGGTGGCCGAGGCGTCGGCCGCCGAGACGTCGGCCTTTGCCCGGTAGCCGGTTCCCCCCCGCGCGCTACCTGGCCGACACACACCAGCTCGGCATCCCTGTGGCCGCCCCAGCCCAGGGAAGGCCCGCACCCCGCTGCTTCGGCAGCCCGGGGTGCGGGCCTGAACCATTTCGCCGAATCCGATACCGGTCGCTGTCAGCCCTCGTATAGACGCGGCGCTAGATTTGTCAGGGAACGGCGACCGATCCACCAGGAAAGACAGGGTTCTCATGTCGGACTCGGCACCCCGATCCAGCTGGTTCGCCTGGCCCATGCGGGTCGTGCGGGCCATCGGTCTGGTCCTGGTCACCTCGGTGAGCCTCACCGGGCATGCCGCCCCCGGCGCCCAGGGCCGCCGGCTGGTGGTGGCGATCGCGCTGACCGTGGCCACGGTGTGCTGGGCGGTGTGCATCTTCGCCGAGCGGCTCAGACCACGGGTCCTGACCCTCCTGCTCTGCGCGCTGGCGGCCAGCGGCGGGCTGCTGGCCTCGATCCAGCACCACGGGGTCAGCCTGGTGTACGGCGGTGTCGCGGCGTTCACCGCCGGGTACCTGCTGGAGCTGTCGGCGGCCCTGTTCGTCACCGCGCTGGCCTGCTTCGGCGCGGCGTGCGCCGAGCTCGCGGTCGGCGGCATGTTCGCCAACCTGGCCGTCAGCCTGCTGCTGTACTGCTGGTTCTTCTTCGCCGGGATCGTGGTCGGCGACTATTCCACGCGCGCCCGGCATGCCGAGCAGATCCTGGAACACACGCAGAAGCTGCGCGCCGAGGAGGCCCGGGCCGCCGCGCTGGCCGAGCGGGCGCGGATCGCCCGGGAGATCCACGACGTGATAGCGCATTCGATGGCCGCGCTGTCCGTTCAACTGCAGGCTGCCTCAGCGTTGCTCAACGACGAGGAGCTTCCCGAGCACCCCGTCCTGGACACGGTCTCCGAGTGCGTTCGCCGTGCCAGCGGCCTGGCCCGCGAGGGATTGGCCGAGACCAAGCGCGCGATCCACGCTTTGCGGGAGGACGCGGTGCCGCTGTCCGCGCTGCTGTCCGCGCTGGCCGCGGACTACCAGGACGGCGACGGAGGCCCGGCGACCTTGGAGATCACTGGTAAAGTCAGGGCTCTGACCCCCCAAGCCAGTCTCGCGCTGTTGCGCACGGCCCAGGAAGGTGTGACCAACGTGCGCAAGCACGCGCCGGACGCGCCGGTGTCGATCACCCTGGAGTTCCAGGACGACCAGACCTGCCTGACCGTGGCCAACCCGGCCGATCCGGCCGCCGGCGCCCCGGCGCCGCTGGCCGACACCGGCGGCGGCTACGGCCTGATCGGGCTGCGCGAGCGGACCGAACTGGCCGGCGGGCAGCTCAGCGTCGGTCCGGTGGACGGCGGGTGGCGGTTGGCGGCGAGGATCCCGGCGTGACCGCCGAGAAGGCGGCCACCGCGGTCCGGCTGGTGATCGCCGACGACCAGACCGCGGTCCGGCAGGGTTTGGGCCTGCTGCTCGGGCTGCTGCCCGACATCGACGTGGTGGCGCAGGTCGGCGACGGCGACGCGGCGCTGGAGGCGGTGGCCCGGCACGCGCCGCAGGTGGTGCTGATGGACCTGCACATGCCGCGCCGCGACGGGATCGAGGCGACCAAGGCGATCCGGCGGGACCACCCCGGCGTCCAGGTGGTCGTCCTGACCACCTTCGACGACGACGTGTCGATCCTGCGCGCGCTGCAGGCCGGGGCGCTGGGCTTCCTGACCAAGGACGCCACCCAGGCCGAGATCGGCCGGGCGGTGGCCGCCGCGGCGGCCGGCCAGGCCATCCTGGACCCGGCCGTGCAGGCCCGGCTGCTGGCCGCGGCCGCCGGGACCGCCGGCACCCCGCAGCAGTCCCAGGATCCGGACTGCCTGACCGCGCGCGAGACCGACGTGCTGCGGCTCATGGCCCAGGGGCAGACGAACCGCGAGATCGCGCAGACCCTGTTCGTCACCGAGGCCACCGTGAAGACCCATGTGAACCACATCTTCGCCAAGACCGGGAGCCGGGACCGGGCCGCGGCCGTGTACTACGCCTACGCGCAGGGGATCGCCGAACGGGGCGCCGGCTGACTCTGGCCGGGGCAGCCGTCCCGCGCTATCGTCGATGACGCATTGTGGAGCGGGCCGTCACGTCTTGTCACGGCCGACGTCGGCGCTGCTGCCGGAGTGCGCAGTGCCGAACCCCGCAGGTGATCTTCTGTTGGCATACGGGCAGTCACCCTGGAATTCTCTTCAGTGAATCAGGGCCTTGCTTCAAAGGGCGGCTCTGTATCAAAGGCCTCATGGAGATACCCGATTCATGAGGCGGTTCCTGAGGGGGACTGTGATGAAGATCAGCAAGAAATCCGCCATGCCCGCGCTCGGTGCGCTGTGCCTGAGCGTCGTGGTGTCGCTGAACCCGCACCTGGGTGGGACCCACCTTCCGTCGGAGGCCAGGACCGGGCAGCACGCCTCGGTGACGGCCGCCCCCGGAGACCCGGGCTGGGACGGCACGGCCGATCCCGGCGACGGAGACCCCGACCCCGGTTGGGACTGAACAGCGGGTGAGCCGGTGTGTCGCGCAAACCTCGTATCCGCGGCACATCGGCATGCGGCCCGCGTCTGGCGGGCCTTCACGGGGTGGGGTTGCGAGGAGGGGATTCGTTTCATGGAACTGCGTATTCTGGGGCCGATCGAGGCCTGGCACGGCGGCGAGGAGATCCGGCTCGACGGCACGAAGCAGCGGACGTTCTTGGCGTCCCTGATGCTCGGCGAGGGCCGCATCGTGCACGACGTCCGACTCGCCGAACACCTGTGGGGGGCCAACCCGCCGTCCACGATGGACGCCCAGCTCTACACCTACGCCTCGCGGCTGCGCTCCTACCTCGGCGGGCACGCCCGCGTGGTACGCCGGTCCCCGGGGTACCTGCTGCACGCCGACGGCGCGTGGATCGATCTCGTGGAGTTCGAGCGGCTGCGCCGCCGCGCCGACGCGGACTGGAACCTCGGGCGCCACGCCGAGGCCGCCGCGTCCTACCGCGAGGCCCTGGCGCTGTGGCGCGGACCGGCCCTGGCCGGCGGTGCCGACGCGCTGATCAGCGCCGAGGGCGTGGCCCTGGAGGAGACCCGGCTGGTGGTGCTGGCCCGGCGCCTGGAATGCGAACTGGAGCTGGGCCGCGCCGTCGAACTCCTGCCGGAGCTGCGCTCGCTGGTGGCCCGCCACCCCCTGCACGAGGGCTTCCGGGCCTCGCTGATCAACGCCCTGTACCAGGCCGACCGCCAGTCCGAGGCGCTGCTGGAGTACGACAAGGTGCGCCACATCCTGCAAGAGGAGCTCGGGGTGTACCCCGGGCCCGGGCTGAGCCGGCTCTTCCAACGGATCCTGGCCGGCGAACATCCCTCGATGGTCGCCTGACGTGGGCCTGGCAGTGATGCTCGTCGACGATCACACGATCGTCCGCGAGGGGTTCCGGCACGTGCTGCAGGCGCAGGACGGCATCGACGTGGTGGCCGCGGCGGACCGTTCGGAGGGCACGCACCTGCTGGCGCGCCGCCACGAGCCGGACGTGATCCTGCTCGACACCCGCATGGACGCCGGCCACGGCCAGGCCTTCCTGCACCGGCTGCAGGCCGCGGTCAGCGCCGAGCGCACCAGGATCGCGCTGCTGACCGACACCGCCGACGACGCCGAGCTGTTCCGCGCGCTGCGCGCCGGGATCAGCGGGTTCCTGCTCAAGGACATGTCCGAGCCCGAACTCGTGCACGCGGTCCGCTCCATCGCCTCCGGGCACGCGGTGATCGGCCCGGCGCTGACCCGCCGGCTCATCGACCGCTTCGAGATCTTCCTGCCGCCCGAGGACGCCTTCAGCTACACCGTCGGCCTGCTCACCGAGCGCGAGCGCGACGTGCTGACCGCCATCGGCAACGGCGGCTCCAACCAGCAGATCGCCCGCGATCTGCACCTGACCACCGCCACGGTGAAGTCGCACGTGTCCAACGTGCTGTCCAAGCTGGGCCTGCCCAGCCGGGTGCACGCCGCGCTGCTGGCCTACCGCATCGGCCTGGTGCGCGGGCAGAGCGCGGCAGAGCTCGACCATCAGAGGGCCGTGGCGACCGTCCAGACGTTCAGCGCGACCAGCACGCCGGACAGCGCCGTCGCCGCGACGGTCGCCCGCAGGCCGGCCCGGCGCTCGCCCATCACGTCCTCGCGGCGGGCCAGCCAGATCAGCGGCGCCAGGCCGAAGGGCACGCCGAACGAGAGCACGACCTGAGACAGCAGCAGCGCCCGGGTCGGGCTGACCCCCAGCCCCAGCAGGATCAGCGACGGCACCAGCGTCACCAGGCGCCGCACCGTCGCCGGGGGTGAGCGCCGCAGGAAACCGCGCATGACCTCCTGGCCGGCGTGCACGCCCACCCCGGCGGAGGCGACCCCGGCCACGAGCAGCGCCAGCACCACGATCAGCGCGGCCGCCGGGTGGAGACCGGCCAGGATCCGGTGCGTCTGCTCCAGCGTCACCGAGGAGTCGGCGCGGCCGTGCAGGGCCCTGGCGAACACGGCGAGCATCGCCAGGTTCGCCAGGCCCGCGATGGTCATCGCGACCGTCACCTCGCGCCGCTGTGCGCGGATCGTCTCCTCGGCCGCCAGGCGCGGGGTCCGCGCGGCCAGGGCCGAATGCAGATAGATGACGTGCGGCATGATGGTCGCGCCGACGAGCCCGGCGACCAGCGCGGCCCCGTCGCCGCCGGGCAGACGCGGCGCCAGTCCGCCGGCGATGCCCGGCAGCGGCGGCCGCACCACCGCGACGATGACCGCGAAGCACACGAACACCGTCGTCAGCACCGCGGCCATCATGCGCTCCAGGGCCTGCCCGCCGAGCTTCGCCGAGGTGATCGCGAAGCCGCCCGCGCCCGCCAGCAGCGCCCCGGCCAGCGGCGGCAGGCCGGTGAGGATGTGCAGGGCGGTCGCCGTCCCGACGACCTCGGCCAGATCGGTGGCGGCGCAGACCACCTCGGCCTGTGCCCACAGCGGCCACACCGCGGCCCGCGGCAGCCGCCGCCGGCACAGCTCGGGCAGTCCCTGACCGGACAGCGCGCCGACCTTGGCCGCCAGATACTGCACATAGGCCGCGGCGACGCTGGCGACGAGCACCGCCCACAGCAGCGCGTACCCGGTCCCGGCGCCCGCGGCGGCGTCGGCCGCGAAGTTGCCCGGATCGACGAAGGCGATGCCGGCGACCGCGGCCGCGCCGACGACCGGCACCGCCGCCTGGATGGCGGCGGGCCGGACGCGGCGGACGGCCTCGCCCGACGGACGCGGCGGGCGGGCCTGGACGGTCACCGCGGCGCGACGACCAGATCGATGATGTCGCCGATCGTGCGCAGCTCCTTGAGCTTGTCGTCGGCGACCGAGACGGTCAGCTCGTCCTGGATCGTCACCGCGATCTCGATCATCGTCAGCGAGTCGATCGCCAGGTCGTCGGCCAGCCGGCGGTCCGGGGTGATCTCCTCGGCCGGGATGCCGGCGATCATGTCGAAGATCTCCGCGACCTTCGCGGCGGCCTCCTCCCTGCCCAACGCGGCGGTCTGCTCCGTGGGAGCGGTCATGGTGTCCTCCTGGTGATGGGGGCGGCTGCCAGGCGCTTGGCCTGCGCCGCCTCGATCTGTTCGGTCTGCCGGGTAGCAGCCCGGTCCAGCTCGGTGACGAACGTGCCGAGCCTTTCTTGCGCGGCGGCGCCCGAGGCGTCGAGCCCGCCGAGATCCAGGACTTTCACATAGCGCACCAGCGGCATGGCGACCTCGTCGTGGTGCACCCGCAGGTTGTAGATGCCGGCCCGGGCGATGGCCAGGGCCCGGCGGGTGAATCCGGGGATGCCGCGGCCGGGCATGGCGAAGTCGCGCAGCACCTTGTCGAAGGCGGTCACCGTCTCCGAGGGGGCGAGGTGCAGCGCGGCCTCCATCAGCGAGCGGTAGAAGACCATGTGCAGGTTCTCGTCGACGGCGATCCGCGACAGCAGCCGCTCGGCGACCGGGTCGCCGCTGGCGCGCCCGGCGTTGCGGTGCGCGACGCGGGTGGCCAGCTCCTGCAGGGTGACGTAGATGATGGCGCTGAGCGGGTCGTCGCCGCGCCCCGGATAGCCGATCTCGACCGTGGCCATCCGGGCCCGCTCCAGCTCGACCGGGTCCACGCCGCGGGTGACCAGGAGGTAGTCGCGCAGCACCTGGCCGTGCCGGCCCTCTTCGGCGGTCCACCGGTGCACCCACGTGCCCCACGGCCCTTCCAGACCGTAGCGCTCGGCGATGATGTGGTGGTAGGAGGGCAGGTTGTCCTCCGTCAGCAGGTTGATCTCCAGCGCCGCCTGGGCGTCCTTGGAGAGCCGGGACTGCTCCGGCTCCCAGGGCTCGGTGTCGAAGTCGCGGCCCGCGGACCAGGGCACGTACTCGTGGGGGAACCACTCCTTGGCGGTGCCCAGGTGGCGGTTCAGGTTCTGCTCGACGACGGGCTCCAGCTCGGCGAGCAGGTCGACTCCGGTCGCGGATTCGGTCACGGTCATCCTTCCGGTGGGTGCTGTGCCGTCAGTCCTTGGCGAAGACGAGCACGACGTTCTGGCCCCCGAATCCGAAGGAGTTGCTGATGGCGGCGTCGACCCGGGTGCGCAGGGCGGTCGTGACGACGTCGAGCTTGATCTCCGGATCCGGGCGGTTCAGGTTGCGGGTCGGCGGCAGCACGTCGTCGCGGACCGACAGCACGGTGAAGGCCGCCTCGACCGCGCCGGTGCCGCCGATCATGTGCCCGGTGCCGCCCTTGGTCGCGCTGACCAGGACGTGGTCGCCCAGCGCCGCGCTCAGGGCGGTCGCCTCGGCGGCGTCGCCGGTGAAGGTTCCGGTGGCGTGCGCGTTGACGTGCGCGATGTCGGCGGCGCTCAGGCGCGCGTCGTCCAGCGCGGCTCGCAGGGCCCTGATCTGGCCGGCCGGGTCCGGTGCGGTCATCGACAGCCCGTCGGAGCTCAGGCCGGCCCCGGCCAGCCGGGCGTACACCCGCGCGCCGCGGGCCCGGGCGTGCTCCTCGGACTCCAGCAGCATGGCGCCGGCGCCCTCGCCGAGGACGAAGCCGTCCCGGTCGGCGCCGAACGGCCGCAGGGCCCCCCGCGGGTCGTCGATCCGCTTGGACAGGGCCCGCATCTGGTCGAAGCAGGTCAGGCCGAGCCGGTGGATGATGGCGTCGGTCCCGCCGGCCAGCACCACGTCGGCGCGGCCGGAGCGGATCAGGGTCAGGCCCATGGCGATCGCCTCGGCCCCGGAAGCGCAGGCGCTCACCGGGGTGTGCACGCCGGCGCGGGCCGCCAGCTCGATCCCGATCGCCGCCGCCGCGCCGCTGCCCATCAGCATCGGCACGGAGAAGGCGCTGACCTTGTCGGCCCCGCGGGTGGCGATCACCTCGTCGTGCTCGAGCACGGTCAGCACCCCGCCGACCCCGCTGCCCACGACGACCGCCAGCCGCAGCGGATCGACCTCCGGTGTGCCGGCGTCCGCCCACGCCTCCCGCGCGGCGATCAGCGCGAGCTGCTGACTGCGGTCCAGCTTGCGCGCGGTCGCGTTCTTCAGGACCTCGGCCGGCTCGACCTTGACGCGGGCCGCCATCGGCACCGCGACCTGCTCCGTCCACGGCTCGGTCAGCCGTGCGGCGCCGCTGTCGCCGGCCAGCAGGGCCTGCCAGGTGCTGGACACATCGCCGCCCAGAGGCGTGGTCATCCCGAGACCGGTGACCACGACCCGGCGTTCTTCGCTCTGCCTCGTCACGGCGCCGACGCTATCCACGCCCCGGCCGTGCGCGGCACCGGCGACCGGCTGAATCAGGCCCCTACCAAAGGATGAGGCCGGGGCGGCCGACCGGCCGTTGTCCCGGCCCCGGGCGCGTCGGCAGGCTGGACGGCACGTCTGGTGTTTAAGGAGCTCAGCAGCATGCGATTGCCGTCCGGGCCGTGGTCGACCCTCGTCGACGTCTGTGTTTCCCGAGCCGCCGAGGACCCCGACCGCGGGTTCTTCTCCTACCTCCCCGACGGCCGTACCGTCGGCTCGTCGCTGACCGCCGGCGCGGTGGACCGGCAGGCCAGGGCGCTGGCGGTGGTGCTGCTGCGGCACGCCGACCCCGGCGACCGGGTCCTGCTGGCCTATCCGCCGGGCCTGGAGTTCATCGTCGGGTTCTACGGCTGCCTGTACGCCGGCATGATCGCGGTGCCGGTCCCGCCGGTGGAGATCGGCCGGCTGGGCGCCCGGAGCGACAAGGCGGAGGCGGTCCGCGGCAGCGCGCGGCCCAAGGTGTTCCTGACCACCGAGGCCGCGTTGGCCCGGCTGGACGGCGGCCGGGCCGTGCCGGCGCTGGCCGACCTGGTGTTCCTGGCCTCCGACACGGTGATCGGCCCGGACGCCGGCGAGCTGGCGCAGAAGTGGAGCGCGCCGCGGATCGAGCCGGACTCGGTCGCGTACCTGCAGTACTCCTCGGGGTCGACGGGCGTGCCCAAGGGCGTGATCCTCACCCATCGCAACGTGCTGCACAACCTGGAGCTCATCCGGGCCAACGCCTTCCGGGGCGCGCCGGCCGAGGGCGAGCGCACGGAGTCGAACGTGCTGTTCCTGCCGTTCTTCCACGACATGGGCCTGGTCAACGGCGTGCTCTCGCCGCTGTACCGGGACTACGAGGCCGTGCACCTGTCGCCGATGGCGTTCGTGCAGCGTCCCGTCAGCTGGCTGCGGGCCATCTCCGAGCGCGGCCGCGCGGTGAGCGTGGCCCCCAACTTCGCCTACGACCTGGCGGTGCGCCGGATCCCGGACGAGCAGGTCGCCGAGCTGGACCTGTCGGGCTGGCGGCTGGCCGGCTGCGGGGCCGAGCCGGTGCGGCCGCAGACCATCGACGCGTTCTGCGAGAAGTTCGCCGCCGCCGGGTTCTCCCGCTCGGCGTTCTACCCCTGCTACGGACTCGCCGAGTCGACGGTGATGGTCAGCGGTGGGCCGGCGCTGACCGAGCCGGTGGTGGTCGGCTTCGACGCCGAGCGGCTGGCGGCGGGCAAGGTGGTCCCGGCCTCCGCCGGCACCGGCGCCGACCGGGTCAGAACACTCGTGGGCTGTGGGCAGATCCAGGAGTCGGTGACGCTGCGGATCGTCGCGCCGCTGACCCGGCGGGTGTGCGCGCCCGACGAGATCGGCGAGATCTACATCGCCGGCCCCAGCGTCGGCGAGGGCTACTGGAACGCGCCGCGGCAGACCGCTGAGACCTTCGGCATCGAGCTGCCCGACGAGCCCGGCGTGCCGTTCCTGGCCACCGGCGACCTCGGATTCGTCCACGGCGGCCAGGTGTTCGTCACCGGCCGGCGCAAGGACGCGATCATCCTCAACGGGCTCAACTACTACCCGCACGACATCGAGGCCGCCGTGCGCGGAGCCCATCCGGCGCTGCGCGACGACCGCGGCTGCGCCTTCTCCGTCGACGACGGCAGCCAGGAGCGGCTGGTCGTGCTGGCCGAGGTGCAGCGCCGGTACCGGGTGGTGCGGGAGCCGGCGGCGCCGTCGCCCGAGACCGGGCAGGCCCCGCGGGAATCGACGCGTCCGACCGTGGACGCGTCCGAGATCGAGTCCGCGGTGGCCGCGGCGGTCGCCTCCGCGCAGGGCGTGCGGGTGGACGAGGTGGTGCTGGTCGCGGCCGGCGCCCTGCCCTACACCAGCAGCGCGAAGATCAAGCGCGCCGAATGCCGGAGCCGCTATATCGCCGCCCAACTCGAGCTCGCCTAAGCGAAACCGTCCCACTGACTACGTAAGGAACGCACCATGCGAGACAACGGAACCTCCCGGCGCAGCGGCTACGAATCGCTGCGGGCCGGCGGCCTGGACTGGGATTCGCTGCCGATGCGGCTGTTCGCCAAGGGCAACCGGAAGTTCTGGAACCCGGCGGACCTCGACTTCAGCCGCGACGCCGAGGACTTCGCCGCGCTGGATCCGCAGGCCAAGGAGATGGTCGCGATCATGTGCGCCCAGTTCGTCGCGGGCGAGGAGGCCGTCACCCAGGACATCCAGCCGTTCATGGCCGCCGTCTCCTCCGAGGGCCGGCTGGGCGACGAGATGTACCTGGCGCAGTTCTGCTTCGAGGAGGCCAAGCACGTCGAGGTCTTCCGCCGCTGGATGGACGCCGTCGGGCTGCGCGAGGACCTCAACGAGCTGGTCACCGGCAACCCCGGCTACCAGGAGATCTTCACCGTCGCGCTGCCCGAGGCGCTGGACAAGCTGCACCACGACCCGAGCCCGGCCAACCAGGTGCGCGCCTCGATCACCTACAACCACCTCATCGAGGGCACGCTGGCGCTCACCGGCTACTACACGTGGAACCGGTTCTGCACCGCGCGCGACATCTTCCCGGGCATGCGCCGGATCGTGGAGCTGATCGGCGACGACGAGCGGCGCCACATGGCGTGGGGCACCTACACCTGCCGCCGCCACGTCGCCGCCGACGCCGAGAACTGGACGATCGCGCAGGGCACCATGCGGGAGCTGATCCCGCACGCGCTGCGCCAGATCGACTTCGCCGCGCAGGCCTACCCGGCCGACCTGTTCGACATCGGCGTGAAGGAGATCCTGCTGTACGCGAGCAGCCGTCCGCGCCGGCGCCTCAAGGCCATCTCCTCGGCGCTGGCCGAGTCGGCGGCCGACGTCGAGCGGGACGTGGTGGCCGAGCGGCTCGAGGACGAGTTCGCCGAAGAGGACCGCCGCCAGGCCGCGGGTGCGCGTCGGTGACGCGGACAGAAGCCTTCGACTACGTCGTCGTGGGAGCCGGGGCGGCGGGCGCACCGCTGGCCGCCCGGCTCAGCGCCGACCCGGGCGCGACGGTGCTGGTCCTGGAGGCCGGGCCGGCCGACGACATGGCCTCGATCTCGGTACCCGCGCTGTTCCCCGCCCTGTTCGGCACCGCTGTCGACTGGGCCGACGAGACCGTCGCGCAACCGGAGCTGTCCGGCCGGCAGGTGTACTGGCCGCACGGCCGCACTCTCGGCGGCTCCTCGTCGATCAACGCCATGATGTGGGTGCCCGGCCAGCGGGCCGACTACGACGGCTGGGCCGAATCCGCCGGACCGACCTGGTCCTACGACGCGCTGCGCCCGATCCTGTCCCGCATCGGCTGCGACGACGACGCGCCGATGCGCGTGGCCGAGCTGCGCGATCCGGCACCGGTGACGTCGGCGTTCGTGGACGCCTGTGTGAAGGCCGGGATCCCGCTCGCCGAGGACGAGATCGGCTCGACCGCCGACGGTGTTCGGCCCACGATGGTCACACAGGACGGCGGCCGGCGGCGCAGCACGGCCGACGGATACCTGCGGCCCGCGACGGACCGGCCGAACCTGGTGGTGCGGCACGACGCGGCCGTGGAGCGGGTCGAGTTCGATGGCGACCAGGCCGTGGCGGTGCGGTATCTGGATACCGCCAGCGCCAGCACCGGCAGCACTGCCGAGGGCGCTACTTCCGAGGGCCGCACCATCACCGTCGCGGTCCGCCGCGAAGTGATCCTCTGCGCCGGCGCGATCGACTCACCCAGAATCCTGATGCTCTCCGGCGTCGGCCCCGCCGACCGCCTGCGCGAGCACAGGATCCCCGTGGTCGCCGACGCCCCGGAGGTCGGGCGCAATCTGCGCGACCACCTCGCCGCGATGCTGGTGGCAGAAGCCGCCGAGCCCGCCGTGGACCCGCGCCGCGACGCGCGCAGCTTCGGGCCGTTCCGTGCGGACGCCCGCGGGCCGCTGACCTCCAACCTCGGCGAGGCGTACGCCTTCGTGCGCAGCGATCCGGCGCTCGCCCACCCGGATCTGGAGCTGGTGCTGCTGACCGGGCAGTTCCTCGACGAGGGGCGCGTGCGGCCGCAGACCGCCGGCCACAGCGTCGCCGTGGTCCTGCTCCGGCCCGCCAGCCGTGGGCAGATCACGCTGCGGGACGCCGATCCTCGCTCCCGGCCGCTGATCGATCCCGGCTACCTGAGCGATCCGCGGGACCGCGAGGTGCTGGAGGCCGGGCTGCGCATCGCCGAGGAGGTGCTGGCCACCGAGCCGCTGGCCTCGGAGACCGGCGCGGCCACGCAGCCGGCGCTGCCGCCGGGCCCGGAGCGCCGCCGTGCCGCCGTGCAGAAGGCGCAGTCGCTCTATCACCCGGCCGGGACCTGCCGGATGGGGACCGACCCGGGCTCGGTCGTGGACGAACAGCTCCGGGTCCGCGGGGTCCGGAACCTGCGGGTGGCCGACGCCTCGGTCATGCCGGAGATCGTGCGCGGGCACACCGCCGCGCCGTCGATGCTCATCGGGGAGCGGGCCGCCGAGCTGATCGCGGCCGCGCGAAGGGAGTAGGGGCGATGCGTCGCACCGTCTACAACGAGGACCACGAAGCGTTCCGCAAGATGTTCCGCGACTTCCTGCAAGCGGAGGTCGTGCCCTACTACGCGGACTGGGAACGGGAGCGAAGGGTCCCGCGCTCGCTGTACCGGCGGCTGGGGGAGCTGGGTGTGTTCGGCATCCGCGCCCCGGTCGAATACGGCGGTGCGGGGGAGCGCTCCTATAAGTACAACGCGATCCTCACCGAGGAGACCACCAGGCTCGGCGTCGGACTGGGTGCCGCGGCGGTCCACTACAACCTGGTGCTCCCGTATCTGATGACCTTCACCGACGCCGCGCAGAAGGACCGGTGGCTGCCGCCGTTCATCAGCGGCGAGATGATGACCGCCATCGCGATGACCGAACCCGGCGCGGGCTCGGACCTCGCCGGGATCACCACCGTCGCGACCCCGTCCGACGACGGCACCCACTACGTGCTGCGCGGCTCCAAGACCTTCATCTCCGGCGGCGCACAAGCCGACCGGGTCCTGGTGGTGACCCGCATCGCCGGCGACGAACGGCGGGGCCTGTCGATCCTGTGCGTCGACGCCCACTCGCCCGGGTTCGCCGTCGGCCGGGGCCTGGAGAAGATCGGCCTGCACGCCCAGGACACTGTCGAGCTGTTCTTCGACGACGTGCGGGTCCCGGCGGAGGACCTGCTCGGCGTGGCCGGGCAGGGCTTCAAGTACCTGGTGCACAACCTCACCGAGGAACGGCTGACGATCGCCCTCGGGGCGACGGCCCAGGCCGCCGCCGCGGTCCGCTTCACCGTCGACTACGTCAAGGAACGCAAAGCGTTCGGCCGGGCCGTCGCCACGTTCCAGAACACGAAGTTCGTGCTCGCCGACTGCCTGTCCCGGGTGCAGGCCATGCAGGCGATGGGCGACCAGGCCCTCGAGCTGTTCGACGCCGGAGAGCTCAGCCCGGCCGACGCGGCCGCCCTCAAGCTGTTCGCCACGGAGACCGCCGGCCAGGTGATCGACCAGTGCCTGCAACTGCACGGCGGCTACGGCTTCGTGACCGAGTACCCGATCGCCCGGCTCTACACCGACACCCGGGTGTCCCGGCTCTACGGCGGCACCTCCGAGATCATGCGCGGCATCGTGGCCGACGACCTGCTTCACCGTCCTGACGCCGTATAGGGCCGGTATAGCGCTGCTTTCGACAGTAAGCATCTGGGGCGGAACAACCGAGGAGAACGAAGTGAGCACACAGCAGACCGAGCACGCGGCGGCCACCCACTCCGTGGTGCGCAACGACGAGGACCAGTACTCGATCTGGTGGCTCGGGCGCGAGCTCCCCGCGGGCTGGCACGCGGAGGGCTTCCAGGGCACCGAGGAGGCGTGCCTGGCGCACATCTCCGAAGTCTGGACGGACATGCGCCCGGCCAGCCTGCGCCGGCGCATGGAGCAGCAGAGTTGAGCCCGCTGCTGCCGGCCCGCGTCGCCGAGCAGGCGGCCCGGGTCCCGGGAGCGGTCGCCGTCGTGGACGGCGACCGCTCGTTCACCTATGCCGAGCTCCTCGCCGCCGCCGACAAGGTGGCCGACTCGCTGCGCGCCCGCGGCCTCGGCCCGGAGGACCGGGTCGGGGTGCTGCTGCCGCGCGGGCTCGATCTGGTCGTCGCGCTGCTGGGCGTGTGGCGGGCGTCGGCGGCCTATGTCCCGCTCGACCCGAGCCATCCCGGGGAGCGGATCCGGTGGATCGCCGGCGACGCCGGCGTGCGGGTGGTCCTGACCGCCGGCGCGCACGCCGACATCGTCGCCGCACCGCGCTTCGACTCCGCGGACGACGCCCCGGCCACGCTGCTGGTCGGCTCCGACGACCTTCTTCCGACCGGGGGACAGGCTGTCGGCCCGGTGTCGGACCTGGATGCGCAGAACGCCGCCTACGTGCTCTACACCTCCGGCTCGACCGGCCGGCCCAAGGGCGTCGTGGTGACGCACGCCGGGATCGCCAACTACGTCGACTGGCGCATCCGGACCCACGAGCTGGGCCCGGGCGATCGCGTGCTGCAACGCACGCCGATCGGCTTCGACGCCGCCGGCTGGGAGTTCTTCGCCCCGCTGGCTTCCGGCGCCACGCTGGTGGTCGCGCCGGACGGCGCCGAGCGCGACCCGGCCCGGATCGTGGCGGCGGTCGCGGACGCCGAGGCGACCGTCGTGCAGGTCGTGCCCTCGATCCTGCGGCTGCTGGCCGACGAGCCCGGATGGCCGGACTGCCGCAGCCTCAGGGTTCTGACAAGCGGCGGCGAGGCGCTGCACCACGAGGACCTGACCGCGGTGCCCGCCGGCGCGCAGGTGTTCAACACCTACGGGCCGACCGAGTGCACCATCGACGTCGCCGTGCACCGGTGCGACCGGGACACGGTGTCCGGTCCGGCGCCCATCGGGCGGCCGGTGTCCGGCGTGCGACTGCTGGTCCTGGACCACGGCGGCGAGCCGTGCCCGGTCGGCGTGCCCGGCGAGCTGTACGTCGGCGGCGTGGCGCAGGCCCGCGGCTACCAGGGCCGTCCGGACCTGACCGCGCAGCGCTTCGTCCCGGATCCCTACGGACCGGATGGCGGCCGGCTCTACCGCACGGGCGATCGCGTCCGGTGGCGCGAGGACGGCGAGCTGGAGTACCTGGGCCGGCTGGACCAGCAGGTGAAGGTCGGCGGCGTCCGCATCGAGCCGGGCGAGGTCGAGGCCGCGATCGCCGGCCACCCGGGAGTCCGGGCGGCGAGCGTGGGCACGGCGGCCGGGCCGGACGGCGCGGCCCGGCTGACGGCGCACTACATCGGCGACGTCGCACCCGCCGCGCTGCGCTCCTTCCTGCGCGAGCACCTGCCCGCGCCGATGATCCCCTCGGTGCTCACCTCGGTCGACAGCTTCCCGATGCTGTCCAACGGGAAAGTGGACCGCCAGGCGCTGGCGCGTCTGGCCCCCGAGCTCGTCGCGCGCCCGGCCTACCTGGCCCCGCGCACCGACGCCGAACTGGCCGTCGCAGAGGTCTGGCAAGACCTGCTCGAGGTGGAGAAGGTCGGCGCGGAGGACGACTTCTTCCAGCTCGGCGGCCACTCGCTGATGCTGACCCGGCTCGCCCAGCGGCTGGGCCGCGCCACCGGGACCGACATCGATCTGCAGAGCCTCTACACCCACACCACGGTCGCCGACCAGGCGCTGCTGGTGGCCGACACCGTTGATGCCGGCGGTGCCGACGCAGGGCTCGACGGCGCCAAGGCGCCGCAGATCATCTCTGTGCCCCATGACGGCCCGCAGCCCCTTTCGTTCGGGCAGCGGCGCATGTGGTTCCTGGACCGGCTGCGTCCGGGCAGCGGCGAGTACACCGTGCCGCTGTTCGTCCGGCTGATCGGCCGGACCGAGCCGGGCAAGGTTCACAGGGCCCTGATCCGCCTGGTCGAACGCCACGAGATCCTGCGCACCCGCTACGTGGCCGCCGACGGCGAGCCGCTCCAGGTCGTCGACCCGGCCGGGCCGGTCGAGCTGTGCACGAGCGAGAGCTCGAACGCCGCGGGCGAGATCAACGCGCAGATCTCCCTCGGCTTCGACCTGGCGGCCGGTCCGGTCTGGCGTGCGCTGCTGGTGCGCTCCGCGGACGGTCGCGGCAACGACCTGCTGTTGCTGACGCTGCACCACATAGCGTGCGACGGGTGGTCGGCGGTCGTGCTGGAACGCGATCTGCGCGCGCTGCTCGACGAGCAGGAGCAGGAGCAGGAGCAGGCTGTCGAGCCGGCGCCAGAACCAGAATCGGAGCCCGAGTCAGACCCAGAGCCGGCTCGGCTCCAGTACGCCGACTACGCGCTCTGGCAGCAGAAGTGGTACACCCCCGAGCGGGTCCAGCGCGGCGTGGAGGCCTGGCGGGACACGCTGTCCGGCCTGGAACCGCTCGTCCTGCCCGCGGACCGCCCGCGCCCGCCGGTCCGCGACGGGGCCGGCGCCCTGGTCGCCTTCGAGCTGCCCGCAGACACCGCCGAGGAGTTGGCCCGCATCGGCCGCGCGTGCGGAGCCACGCCGTTCACCGTGCTGGCGACCGGGCTCACCGCGCTGCTGGCGCGCCGCACCGGGACCTGGGACGTGGCCCTCGGGATGCCGACCGCGGGCCGGCTGCGCCCGGAGTCGCAGGACATCGTCGGGTTCTTCCTCAATTCCCTGGTCTTGCGGCCCCGGCTGCACCCCGGGGAGGACTTCGAGCGCTCGGTGCGGCGCGTCGAGCAGGCGCGGCGGTTCGCCCTGGCGCACCAGGACGTGCCTTTCGAGCGCCTCGTCGACGCCTACGGCGGCGAGCGGGACCTGTCCCGCACCCCGCTGTACCAGGTCGCGTTCGACCTGCACGACGCCGAGCTCACCGGCGGCCTGTCCGGCGCCGACGACCTGGACGCGATGCGCGAGGCCTGGCGGGTGGCCAAGACCGACCTGACCGTCTTCGCGCGCCGCCGGTCCGACGGCTCGTACGCCTTCGGCTTCGAATACGCCACGGCGCTGTTCGACCGCAGCACGATGGAGGAACTGGCCGAGCAGTTCGGCCTGCTGCTGTGCCGGCTCGCCGAGCGCCCCGACCTGCCGCTGCGCGACGTCGATCTGTTGTCGGCGGCCGAGCACCGGCAGTTCGACGCCTGGAACCGCACGGCGGCCGATTTCGGGCCCGGTTCTCCCCAGTCGACACAGACCACCTTGGAGCTCTTCGAGCGGCAGGCGGCCACCACCCCGCACGCGCCGGCCGTCGTCTATCAGGGCACGGCGATGACCTACCGCGAGACGGACGCGCGCGCGAACCAGTTCGCCGCGCTGCTGCGGGACTTCGGCGTACGCCGCGGCGACGCGGTCGGCGTCCTGCTCGGACGCGGGCTGGATCTGCATCCGGTGCTGTTCGGCGCCTGGAAGGCCGGCGCGGCCTACGTGCCGATCGACCCGCTCTTCCCCGCCGAGCGGATCGGGCACATGCTCGCCGACTCGCGGGCGAAGGTCCTCATCACCGAGTCGGAGTATCGCAGCCTGCTGCCGGAGTCCTTCGGCGGCGAGCTGATCAATATCGACATCGACCTGGACCGGGAACGCCTCCAGAGCCGGTCCGACGAGCGCGTCGGCCCGGGGGCGTCACCGCAGGACACCGCCTACGTCATCTACACCTCCGGTTCGACCGGCCGGCCCAAGGGGGTCCGGGTCCCGCATCGCGGCCTGGCCAACCACCTCCAGTGGGCGGTCCGCGATCTGGCCTCGCGCGGGACCACCGGCGCCCCGGTGTTCTCCTCGACCGCCTTCGACCTGGTGGTGCCGAACCTCTACGCGCCGCTGCTGGCCGGGCAGCCGGTGCACATGATGCCGCGCGACCTCCCGGTCGCCGACCTCGGCACCGTGCTGGCCGGCAGCGGGCCGTTCAGCTTCATCAAGCTCACCCCCGGCCATCTGGAGCTGCTGGCCCATCAGCTCAGCGACGCCGCCGCGGCCGCGCTGGCCCCGGTGATCGTGGTCGCCGGCGAGGCGCTGCCGGCCCGCCAGGCCGAGCACTGGCGCCGCCTGCTCGGCGACGGGAACCTGATCAACGAGTACGGACCCACCGAGAACTCGGTCGGCTCGACCATCCATCCGGTGGTCGGCGAGCCCGGACAGCCGGTGGTGCCGCTGGGCCGGCCGCTGCCCAACGTCACGGTGCACGTGCTGGACGAGAACCTGCACCGGATCCCGGTCGGGGCGGTGGGGGAGCTGTGCGTCGGCGGTGTCGGCGTCGCGGACGGGTACATCGGCGATCCGGCCAAGACGGCGGCGCGCTTCGTGCCCGATCCCTTCGGGCCGCCGGGATCTCGGCTCTACCGGTCCGGCGACCTGGCCAGGTTCGGGCCCGCCGGGGACGTCTCGTTCCTGGGCCGGATGGACGGCCAGCTCAAGGTGCGCGGCTACCGGGTGGAGACCGGCGAGATCGAGGCGGTGCTGCGCGAGCACCCCGGGGTGCGCGAGGCCGTGGTGGTCGCGGCGGGCGTCGGCGATGGTGCCGACTCCGGCTCTGTCCCCGACTTCGGCTCTGTCCCCGGCTCGGGCGATGTCCGGCTGCACGCCTACTACGTGCCCGCCGAGGCATCGGTCCTGGTCCCGCACCAGGAGCTCGCCGCCCACATCGGACGGCGGCTGCCGGACTACATGGTCCCCTCGGCGTTCGCCGCGCTGGAGGCGATCCCGCTCAACCGCAACGGCAAGGTGGACCGGCCGGCGCTGCCGCCGATCACCGCCGAGGCCGTCGACCGCGCCGAGGGCGACGTCCCGACCGGGCCGGTGCAGACCCGCATCGCGGCGATCTTCCTCGCGCTGCTCGGCGTCGACCCCGGCGCGGGCAGGGACTTCTTCGCCGCCGGCGGCAACTCGCTGGCCGCGGTGCGGCTGATCGCCCGCATCCAGGACGAGTTCGACGTCGACCTCCCGGTGCGGACCGTCTTCACCGGACCGACCGTCGCCGAACTCGCCGACGCGGTGCAGGACGCGATCGAGGCCGAGATCGGGGCCATGTCCGACGCCGAACTCGCGGCCGCCTATCAAGACCACCAAGAACAGTAAGAAGGGTTTGCCACGATGACCGGCGTTGAGACCTCCGCTGCGGACCAGCTGCGGGCCGAAGTGCTGCGCAAGCGGCTGGCCGGCGGCCGGGCGCCGCGTCCGGCCGGCAGCTCGCGGATCCCCCGGGCCGACCGCTCGCGGCCGCTGCCGCTGTCCTTCGGGCAGCAGCGGCTGTGGCTGATCGACCGGATCGACCCCGGTTCCACCGAGTACGTCGTCCCGCTGGCGCTGCGCCTGCGCGGCCGGCTGGACCCGGTGGCGTGGAACCGGGCGTGGCAGGAGGTCCTCGCGCGCCACGAAGTCCTGCGGACGCGGTACGTCGAGGACGGCGGCGAGCCGCGCCAGGTCATCGACCCGGCGCCGGCCGAGGCCGACATCGAGACCGTGGACGTCCGGGCGGCGGCCGATCCCGAGGCGATCGCGCACGAACTCGCCACCGTGCTCTCCTCGCGGCCCTTCGACCTGGCCGCCGACTGGCCGATGCGGGCCCTGCTGATCCGGCTCGGCGCCCAGGACCACGTGCTGGCGCTGTCCTGCCACCACGTCGCCCTGGACGGCTGGTCGATCGACATCCTGGTGCGCGAGCTGCGCGCGCTCTACCAGGCGAACGTCGCCGGCCGGCCGTCGCCGTTGCCGCAGTTGGCGATCCAGTACGCCGACTACGCCAAGTGGGAGCGCGAGACGCTGGCCCGCCGGGAGAGCTTCGCCTCGGCGCAGCAGTACTGGCGCGACCAGCTGGCCGGCGGCGAGCCGCTGGAGCTGCCGACCGACCGGCCGCGCCCGGCGCAGCGGGACTGGACCGGGCAGATGGTGCCCTTCGACGTCCCGGCGGAGCTCGCCGACCGGTTGCGGGCCGTGGGCCGCGAGCAGGACACCACGCTGTACGGCGTCCTGCTCGCCGCGTTCAACGTCCTGCTGCACCGGTACACCGGCAGCCGGGACATCAGCGTCGGCTCGCCGGTCGCCGGCCGGGGCCGTCCCGAGGTCTCGAACCTGATCGGGTTCTTCATCAACACCCTGGTGCTGCGCAACCGCTGGGACGGCGACCCGGTCTTCGCCGACCTGCTGCGCCAGACCGGCCGGACCGTGCACCAGGCCCTGGTCGGCCAGGAGGTCCCGTTCGAGCACCTGGTGCGCGAGCTGGCGCCGGAGCGCGACCCGGCCCGCTCGCCGCTGTTCCAGGTGATGCTCGGCCTGCGCAGCACCGGCGCCTACGAGGCCGACCTGGCCGGGCTGACCGTCAGCGAGTTCCCGATCGCCGCCAAGTCCTCGCGGTTCGACCTGACCGTGCTGGCCAGCGAGCACCCCGACGGCTCGCTCAACGGCGAGATCCTCTACCCGACGGCGCTGTTCGACCGCGAGACCGTGGAGCGGATGGGGCGCCACTACCTGGCCGTGCTGCGGGCCGTCGCCGAGGCGCCGCACCTGCCGCTGTCCCGGCTGTCGCTGCTGGACCAGGCGGAGACCGACCTGCTCCTCGGGGCCGCAGGCCTTGCCGACGATGCCGACCGGCCGCGCGGCGACACCTTCGACCACGGCGTGCGCGCCACCGTGCACGAGCTCTTCGAAGCCCAAGTCGCCCGCACCCCGGACGCGACCGCGATCGTGGTGGACGGCGAGGGCGCCGGCATCGTCGAGCTCAGCTACGCGCAGCTGAACGAGCGCGCCAACCGGATCGCGCACCGGCTGCGCATGCTGGGCGCCGGTCCCGAGAAGATGATCGGCCTGTGCCTGGAACGCGGCGAACATCTGGTTCCCGCGCTGCTCGGCATCCTGAAATCAGGGGCCGGATACCTGCCGCTGGACCCGGCGGCCCCGGCCGACCGGCTGGGCTACATCATCGGCGACGCCGCCGCGCCCATCGTGGTCACCCAGCAACTGCGCGCGGAGAAGATCGCCGGCGTGCACACCGGCGACGTGCTCGTCCTGGACGAGGAGGACCTGGAAAGCCTTCCGGCGGCCAATCCGGAGCCGCTGTCCGGACCGGACAACCTGATCTACACGATCTACACCTCCGGATCGACCGGCAAGCCCAAGGGCGTCGTCCTCACCCACGCCAACGTGGCGCGGCTGCTGTCCGGCGCCGAGCGCCACTACGGCTTCGCCTCCGACGACGTCTGGCCGCTGTTCCACTCCTACGCCTTCGACGTCTCGGTGTGGGAGCTGTGGGGCTCGCTGCTGTACGGCGGCAAGCTCGTCGTCGTCCCGGCCTCGGTCACCCGCTCGCCGAGCGACTTCCTGGACGTGCTGGTCCGCCACCGCGTCACCTTCCTGAACCAGACGCCGTCAGCGTTCCGCGCCTTGGTTTCAGCCGCGGCCGACAACGATCCCCGCATCGGGGACCTGGCGCTGCGCGCGGTGGTGTTCGCCGGCGAGAAGCTGGAGATGCCCGAACTCAAGCCGTGGATCGACCGGCGCGGCCTGGACGCCCCGCGCTTGTACAACATGTACGGGATCACCGAGACCACGGTGCACTCCACCTTCTACCGCGTCGCAGAGGCCGACCTCGCCCCCAGCGCCCCCAACGCGATCGGCTACCCGCTCGCAGACTTGCGCATCTACCTGCTCGACGGCGACGGGAACCTGGCGCCGATCGGCGTGCCCGGCGAGATCTACGTCGGCGGGCCCGGCGTGGCGCGCGGCTACGCCAACCGTCCCGACCTGACCGCCGCGCGCTTCGTGCCGGACCCGTTCGGCCGCCCCGGCGCCCGGCTCTACCGCAGCGGCGACATCGCCCGCCGCCGCGCCGACGGCTCGCTGGAGTTCCTGGGCCGCGCCGACCACCAGGTGAAGATCCGCGGCTACCGCGTCGAGCTCGGCGAGATCGAGGCGGCGGTGGCCGCCGCGCCCGGGCTGCGCGACGCGGTGGTCATCGTCCGCGAGGACACCCCAGGGGACAAGCGGCTGGTGGCCTACGTCGTGCCCGAAACAGGTGCGGACGCCGATGCCAAGGGCGATGCGGAGCCCGGCGAGCTGGTCGCGCGGCTGCGTGCCGCCGCCGAAGCGGTGCTGCCCTCGTACATGATCCCCTCGGCGTTCGTGACGGTGCCCGCGCTGCCGCTGACCGTCAACGGCAAGCTCGACCGGCGCGCGCTGCCCGCCCCCGACGGCGCCGCCCTTGCCGTCAGCGCCCAGTACGTCGCGCCGCGCACCGGAGACGAGGAGCGGATCGCCCGGATCTGGAGCGAGGTCCTGGGCGTGGAGCGCGTCGGCGTCGAGGACGGGTTCTTCGAACTCGGCGGGGACTCGGTGCTCGCGGTCTCGCTGACCGGGACGATGCGCGCGGCCGGATTCGACGTGACGGTCAAGGACGTCTTCGAGCGGCGCACCATCGCGCAGCTGTGCGCGCACCTGGCCGGCCTGGAGCCGCTGACCGGGCAGCGGCCGGCCGTCGAGCCGTTCGCGCTGCTCGCCGAGCAGGACCGGGCGCGCGTTCCGGCCGGCATCGTGGACGCCTACCCGGTCTCCGGTGTGCAGCTGGGAATGGTGGCCGAGATGCTCGCCGACTCCGGCGAGCGGAACTACCACAACGTCACCTCGATGAAGATCGACGACGACGCGCCCTTCGACGCGGAGGCCTTCCTGCGCGCCGCCCGGACCGTGGTCGAGCGGCACGAGAACCTGCGGACCTCCTTCGACCTCGACGGCTACTCCCGTCCCCTGCAACTGGTGCATGAGAGCGCTGAGATCAGCGCCGACGTCCTGGACCACCGCGGGCTGGAGCCCGCCGGACGGCTCGACGCGGTCCGGGCCTGGATGGTGCGCGAGCGCGACCTGCCCTTCGACCTGGCCCGGCCCTCGCTGATCCGGCTGGCCGCGCACCTCACCGGCGACACGGGAGAGGCGGGAACCGGCGAGCACACCTGGTGGCTGACCATCACCGAGTGCCACGCTGTGCTCGAAGGGTGGAGCTACCACCAGATGCTGATGGAGATCGTCGACCTGTTCGGGGCGTTCCGCGCCGGGCGCGAGCCCGAGCCCGAACCGGCGCCGGCCGTGCGCTACGCCGACTTCATCGCCGCCGAACTGGAGTCGCTGGCCGGCGGCCAGGACGCGGCCTACTGGGCCCGGATCGTCGGGGAGCACCCGGCGTTCCGCCTCCCGGACACCTGGGGCGCCGACCCGGCCACCCCGCGCGAGACCTACCGGACCGGGGTGTCCTACCTGGACCTGCTGCCGCAGATCAAGGGCTTCGCGGCCCGCGCCCGGGTGTCGGTGAAGGCGGTGCTGCACGCCGTCCATCTCAAGGTCATGTCGATGATCACCCCGGAGGACCGCTTCTTCTCCGGCCTGGTCTGCGACGCGCGGCCGGAGGCGGTCGGCGCCGACCGGGTCTACGGCATGTACCTGAACACCGTCCCGTTCCCGTTCGAGCGCGCCTCGGGGACCTGGGCCGAGCTGGTGCGGCAGGTGTTCGCCGCGGAGATCGACCTGTGGCCGCACCGCCGCCACCCCATCTCGGCGATCCAGCGGGCCGCAGGCGGCGGGCGGATGATCGACGCCTACTTCAACTTCATCGACTTCCACGTGGTCGACGCCGAGCGCGTGGACTACCTCAAGACGATGGACATCAGCCCCAACGAGTTCTCGCTGCGGGTCACCACCCAGGCCAAGCACTTCTCGGTCACCGTCAACACCCACGTCATCAGCAAGGCCGATGCCGACCGGCTGGCCGGGATGTACCGCGCGGTTCTGGAGGCGATGCTCGCCGATCCGGACGGCGACGCGACCGCCGTCCCGCTGGCCGCCGCCGATCTGCGGGTGCTCGACGCGCTGACCGCCGGGCCGCTGGAGAAGTCGCGGCGGCCGCTGGCGCCCGCCGCGTTCGACGCGATGGTCGCCGAACGCCCCGACGACATCGCAGTGGTCTGTGTTGCTGATGCCGATGCCGACGGTGAGCAGCTCGGGTACGGCGCGCTGGGCCACCGCGCCCACCGCGTCGCGCAGGAACTGCGGCGGCGCGGGGTCGGCCGCGGGGACGTGGTCGCGGTCTCCATGCGGCGCTCCCCGGCGATGGTCGCGGCCCTGCTGGGGGTGTGGAAGGCCGGAGCGGCCTACCTGCCCCTGGACGCCGGGCTGCCCGCCGACCGGGTCGACTACATGCTCGCCGACTCCGGCGCGCGCTTCGTGCTCGATGACGACGCCGTCGAGGCACTGGCCGGCAAGCCGGCCTCGCCGCTGGCCCCGGTGGTCCCGCAGGCCTTCTCCGACGAGGACCTGGCCTACGTGCTCTACACCTCCGGCTCCACCGGCCGGCCCAAGGGCGTCGAAGTCAGCCACGGCGCCTTGGCGAACCTGCTGGCCGCCATGCGCGAACTGGCCGGCGCCGGCACCTGGCTGGCCTCGACCGCGCTGTCCTTCGACATCTGCGGCCTGGAACTGTTCGCCCCGCTGACCGCCGGCGGACGGATCGTGCTGGCCGCCGACGCCCAGCTGCGCGACGGCGCCGAGCTGGTCCGGCTGGTCGCCGAGCACGGCGTGGACCACGTGCAGGCCACGCCTTCGGGCTGGAAGATGCTGCTGGCCGCCGGATTCGACGGGCCCTCGGTGACCGCGCTGTGCGGCGGCGAGGCGCTGCCGCTGGACCTGGCCCGCCAGATCCGCGGCCGGGTCGGCCGGCTGTTCAACGTGTACGGACCCACCGAGACCACCATCTGGTCCACTGCCTGGGAGGTGCCGGAGCGGCCGGAGCGGGTCGTCATCGGCGCCCCGGTCGCCGACACCCGGCTGCGGGTGCTGGACTCGCGCGGCAGCCGGGTCCCGGTCGGCGTCGTCGGCGAACTCGTCGTCGGCGGCGCGGGTGTGGCCCGCGGCTACCACGGGCAGCCGGGGCTCACCGCGTCCCGGTTCGTGCCGGCCGAGGCCGGGGGCCGCGAGTACCGCACCGGGGACCTGGTCCGGGTCGGCAAGGACGGTGAGATCGAGTTCCTCGGCCGCGCCGACCACCAGGTGAAGGTGCGCGGGCACCGCATCGAGCTCGGCGAGATCGAGGCGACGCTGCGCAGGGCGCCGGGCGTGCGCGACGTCGTGGTCGTGGCCCGCGGCGCGCAGGACAAGACGCTGGTCGGTTACGTCGTGGGCGCCGACTACGCGTTCGACGGCCTGCCCGAGTTCGCCGCCGACGCGCTGCCCTCCTCCATGACCCCCTCGGTCTTCGTCGCGATGGAGGCGTTCCCGCTCAACACGGCGGGCAAGATCGACCGCCTGGCGCTGCCCGAGCCCGATGTCGCCGCCACCGAGCAGTACGCCGCGCCCAGCGGCGCCGACGAGGAACGCATAGCCCTGATCTGGCGCCAGGCCCTGGACGTGCCGCTGGTCGGCGCCCTCGACGGGTTCTTCGAGCTCGGCGGCGACTCGATCAAGGCGATCGGCCTGGTCGGCGCGCTGCGCGCGGCCGGCTACGACGCCTCGGCCCGGGACGTGTTCGAGCACTCCACCGTGCGCGCGCTGGCGGCCCGGCTCAGCGGCCGCCCCGCGCCGCGGGAGTCCGCCGGTCCGGTCGAGCCGTTCGCCCTGGCGCCGCGCGGCGTGACGCTGCCGGACGGCACCGTGGACGCCTACCCGCTGTCGATGGTGCAGCTCGGCATGGCCGCCCAGATGCTCTCCGGCGCCGACAACAGCCGCTACCACTCGGTGACCGCGTTCCCGGTCAACGACGGCGTCCCGTTCGACGAACAGGCGCTGCGCCGGGCGGCGGCGGTGGTCGTGGCCCGGCACGAGATCCTGCGCACCTCCATCGAGCTGACTGCGTACGGCACGCCGCTGCAACTGGTGCACGCGCACGCCGAGTTCCCGATCGATGTCAGGGACCTGCGAGGGTCCGACGCCGCAGCGGTGAGCGCTGCGATGCGCGAGCACGCGGCCGAGGAGCGCGCGCGGCCCATGACGCTCACCGACGTGCCGTTGGTGCGCCTGACGGCCTCGGTCGTCGACGACGGCACCTGGTGGCTGACGTTCTCCTTCTGCCACGCCGTCCTGGAGGGCTTCAGCCAGCACACGCTGACCGCCGAGCTGCTGCGCGCCTACGCGACCCTGCGCGACGGCGGTGAGCTCGAACCCTGGCAGGCCCCCGCGGTGCGCTTCGCGGACTTCATCGCCGCCGAGCTGGCTTCGCTGGCCTCGCAGGAGGACCGCGCCTACTGGGCGTCCGCGGTCGCCGACCGGCGCTCGGCGGCCCTGCCCGCCGGCTGGCAGGACAGCGGATCGCCGAGGTCTGACTACCTGCGGCGCGTCCCCTTCGAGGACCTGCGTCCCGGACTGACCGTGCTGGCGCTGCGCTCGCGCACCTCGCTCAAGAGCGTCCTGCACGCGGCGCATCTGAAAGTGATGAGCGCGCTGGTCGGCGAGGAGCCGTTCTTCGACGGGCTGGTCTGCGACGGCCGGGTCGAGGCGGTCGGCGCGGACCGGGTCCCCGGCATGTACGTCAACTCCGTGCCGTTCGCGTTCGACGGCATCACCGACGGCAGCAGCTGGACCGATCTGGTCCGGACGGTGTTCGCCCGCGAGGTCGAGCTGTGGCCGCACCGGCGGCACCCGCTGCCGGAGATCGCCCGCGCGGCCGGGGACAGCCGGCTGCTGTCCGTCCTGTTCAACTACCTGGACTTCAGCGGCTTCTCCTCCGGCCTGGTCGACGCCGCCGAGGCGATCGGCGGCGGCGCGACCGAGTTCGACCTGGCCGTCACCACCGGCGGCGGCCAGATCACCCTGGCCACGCACACCGGCGTGCTCTCGGTGCGCAACGGCGACCGGCTGGCGCAGATGTACCGCGCCGTGCTGGAGGCGATGGCCGCCGACCCGGACGGCGACGCGTGCGCCGCCTGCCTGCCGGACGGCGAGCGCCAGGCCGCCACGGCCGCCGTCGGGCCGCTCTTCGACTACGGCCCCGGCGTCCTGGAGACCATCGAGCGCCAGGTCCGGGCCACCCCCGACGCGGACGCGGTGATCTTCCGGCCCTCCGGGCAGGCCGACGAGGAGCGGATCAGCTACGCCGAGCTCGACGCGCGGGCCAGTGCGCTGGCCGGCCGGTTGCGGGAGCTGGGCATCGCCGCGGAGTCCACGGTCGGCGTGGTGCTCGGCCGCACCCCCGAGGTGCTGGTCGCGTTCCTGGGCGTGTGGAAGGCCGGCGGCGCCTACGTGCCCATCGACCCCGCGCTGCCGCAGGACCGCGTCGAGTACATGCTCACCGACTCCCGGGCCGCCGCGGTGGTCACGCTGGACCGGCACCGGGACCGGCTCGGCGCCTTCGCCGGACCGGTGGTCGACCTCGCCGCTCTGGAGCCGGGGACGTCGATGCCGATGCCGATGCCGACGCCGACGCCGACCGAAAACGGCGCGGATCTGGACCCTGATTCGGTCGCCTACGTGATCTACACCTCGGGCTCCACCGGCCGGCCCAAGGGCGTGCAGACGACGCACCGCGGCCTGTCCACCTACCTGGGCTTCGCCGTCGAGCAGTACGCCGGCACCCCGGGTGGCGCGCCGCTGCTGTCCTCGCCGTCGTTCGACATGGTGGTGACGATCCTGTTCGCGCCGCTGATGACCGGCGCGCCGGTGACCGTCTTCGACGAGCAGACCCCGATCGAGGACCTGGGCCTGCTGCTGCTGGAGTCCGGGCCGTTCAGCTTCATCAAGCTCGCACCCACGCTGCTGGACCTGCTGTCCGGCCAGCTCGGCCCGCGCCAGGCGGCGGAGGTCGCGGCGGTGGCGGTGGCCGGCGGCGAGGTCTTCGACACCGGGCTGGCCCGGCGCTGGGCCCGGCTGGCCAAGGGCGCGCGCGACGGCCGGACGGTGCGGATCGTCAACGAGTACGGGCCCACCGAGATCACCGTCGGGAACAGCACGCACACCGCCGACGGCACCGAGGACGGCGACCAGCTGCCGATCGGCCTGCCGATGCCGAACACCAGCATGTACGTGCTCGACCGGCACCTGGAACCGGTGCCGGCCGGCGTGGTCGGCGAGATCCACGTCGGCGGCGAGGGGCTGGCCCGCGGCTACGCGCACCTGCCGGGCCGCACCGCGGCGGCGTTCGTGCCCAACCCGTACGGCCCGCCCGGATCGCGGCTCTACCGCACCGGCGACCGGGCCCGGATGCTGGCCGACGGCGAGTTCGAGTTCGTGGAACGCCGCGACGACCAGGTGAAGGTGCGCGGCTACCGGATCGAGCTCGGCGAGGTCGAGGCCGCGCTGGCCGGCTGCGGCGGCGTGCGCCGCGCCGTGGTCACCACCCGCGGCGACGGCGGTGCCAGGGAACTGATCGGCTATGCGAGCCCGGAGCGCGGCGCGGTCCTGTCCGGTCCCGCGCTGCGGGCCGAGCTGGCCTCCCGGCTGCCCGCCTACATGGTGCCGGCGTTCGTCGTCCCGGTCGCGGCCATCCCGGTGACCGCCAACGGCAAGGTCGACCGCGCCGCGCACGAAGCGGCGACGACGATGGGCATGGACGTGTTCGCCGAGCGTGCCCGCCGGGAACTGCTAGCCACCGGCGAGACGGTCCGCAAGCG